>JAICQA010000021.1 GCA_025929595.1 Xanthobacteraceae bacterium | reverse complement strand
TTCCTGCGCGAATTTCTGCCACTACTGCATCGTGGCCCATGGCGCGGCGGTGCGGAAACTTTCGGGCGATGCAAAGCTCGGCGATATTCTCGCGGCGAACTATCGCGCCGCGGATCTGGGGCCGCGGCCGCGCGCCATGCTCGATTTTGCATGGAAGCTCACGGTCGAGCCCTGGGCCGTCGGTGAAGAGGATCGCGCTAGGCTGCGCAAGGCGGGCTTCAAGGACCGCGATATCTGGGACATCGCCGCGGTCGCGGGCTTCTACGCCATGTCGAACCGGCTCGCGAGCGCCACCGAAATGATGCCGAACGACGAATATTACGAGATGGGCCGCTAGAGCACGATCCCGAAAAGCGGGAACCGGTTTCGGAAAAGATCGTGCTCAAACGAAAAATTACGCCCGCCCGCGCAGCCGATTATGAATCGCCGTGGACGCAATCGCCGCGTGGCCCATGGCGATGCTGATCTGATGCAGGCCCTCGACCACGTCGCCGATGGCAAAAAGACCGTCCACGTTGCAACGTTGATGGTCGGCGACGCGCACGCAGCCGTAGTCGTTGCACTCCACCTGTAGCGGCGCGAGACATTCGGTGCGCGGCAGCGTACCGAGCGCCGAGTAGAGCGTGTCGAAGGCATGAATTTCGCCGTTCTCGGTTTCGAGCGCCTCGATGCGGTCGCCGTCGATGATGACGCGCGCCATCGGCCCTTCGATGCCCTTGATGCCGGCCTCTTCCATTTGCCGTTTGTGCTCCGGCGTCGGATGCAGCTCCTCGTCGAGCGACAGCAACGTGATGTCGTCGGTGTAGTTGCGCAGGAACAGCGCCTCGCCCAGTCCCTGCTCGCCGTGGCCGATCACGCCGATCTTGTGGCCGCTGATCTCGTAGCCGTCGCAGATGCCGCAATGGCGCATCAGCCCGCGCCGCACGGCGTTCTCGACCTCCGGCAGATCGGGTTCGAGGTCGATGACGCCGGTCGCGACGAGCAGCGTCTTCGCGCGCACCTCGTGGCTGCCGACGATCGCAACGAAGTTGCCGTCGGGCGCGCGATGGACCTGGTTCACGCGGCCCTTGTCGATGCTGGCGCCGTATTTCTTCGCCTGCGTCGCCATGCGGTCGAGCAGCTCGAAACCGTTGATGCCGTCCGGAAAGCCCGAGTGATTGTGCGAGGTCGGAATCAGCGAGCAGCGGCTTTCGCCGGCATCGACCACGAGAAAGCGCCGCTTGTAGCGCGCGAGGTAAATCGCGGCCGTCAGCCCGGCCGGCCCGCCGCCAATCACAAGACAATCCAGCGCGTTTCCGGCCATCGAACCCCCCGCAAAAACCGCTCGGAACGTGCCATTTGGCACTTATACGGGCAATATTCACAGCGCCCCTCTCGGGCGGGAACCATTTGCCGGCCGGCGCATCCAATGGCCGTGCGTAGCCGGGGAGACCGTCGAATGGAAGCCGAAATCGCCCAGTCAAACGGGGAGCGCCTCGCCGCGCCGGCGACTCGCCTGCTCCCCTATGCCCGCCGGAAGGAAGCCGCCGCGCCTACGCGCATGGAGGCCGAGGCCGCGGTCAGAACGCTCATTCGCTGGGCGGGCGACGACCCCGACAGGGACGGGCTGCGCGACACGCCCGCGCGCGTCGCGCGCGCCTATGAGGAATGGTTTCGCGGCTATCGCGAACATGCCGGCAATTTGCTTGAGCGCACATTCGACGAGATCGGCGGCTATCAGGATCCGGTTTTGCTGCGCGACATCCCCGTGCACTCCTTTTGCGAGCATCACATGGCGCCGATCCGGGGCCGGGCCCACATCGCCTATCTGCCCGCGCAACACGTGGTCGGTATTTCCAAGCTTGTGCGGGTCGTGGAAACATTCAGCCGCCGCCTGCAAATTCAGGAACGGTTGACCGACGACATCGCCAACGTGATCGACGTTTCCTTGCGGCCGCTGGGCGTCGCCGTCGTCATCGAGGCCGATCACGATTGCATGACGACGCGCGGCGTGCGCACGCATGCAACACGCATGATCACGCGGCGAACGCTCGGCGCATTTGCCGAGGACGCCGACATGCGCCGGGATTTTTTCAACGCGATCGGAATCTAGAGGGAGTGCCGATCATGAACGGGCCGGCCGACCGGAATTTGAACGAGGGCGTGGCGACCGCAGGCACCGCCGCGGCGGAACCGGACGAGGGCGTTCTGATCGAGCGCGCGCGCCACGGCGACGAGCGGGCCATCCGCTCGCTCATCGCGCGCCACAACCAGCGGCTCTTTCGTGTCGCGCGTGCCGTCGTTCGCAACGATGCCGAGGCCGAGGACATCGTGCAGGAGACCTATGTACATGCCTTCACGCGGCTCGATTCTTTCCGCGGCGAGGCACGGCTGTCCACTTGGCTGACGCGGATCGCCCTCAACGAAGCGCTCGGCCGGCTTCGCAAGCAACGGCCGCATGCATCGTTGGACGAACTCGACACGCTGTCGGCCGAAGATAAGCCGCTCGCAGTGGCGGCCGGATTTACCAACCCGATTGAAACGCCGGAGACGGAGACGGTGAGGAATCAGACGCGCGGAATGCTGGAAGATGTCGTCGATCGGCTCCCCGATCTGTTTCGTATTGTGTTGGTGCTGCGCGACATCGAAGGCCTGAGCACCGAGGAAACCGCCGAGCAGCTTTCCATTCGCGCGGAGACGGTAAAAACCCGGCTGCACCGCGCCCGCAAGCTTGTGCGGGCGGAGATCGAGGAACGCACCAAAGCCGGCTTTGCCGACCTGTTTCCCTTTGCCGGCGCGCGCTGCGCCGAGGTCGCCAATCGCGTCCTGGAGCGCCTGAATACGCCGGTCGGCAAGCGCCACTGACGGCCGCCGTCGCGGTCTCGTACAACGCCAAGCATCGGCTTAAAGTCGACTGGAGCGGGCGATGGGATTCGAACCCACGACCCCAACCTTGGCAAGGTTGTGCTCTACCCCTGAGCTACACCCGCATCCGTCGAGAGGGGGAGCATATAGCGTCCGTCTGCGGCAAAGCCAAGCACCTTGCCGCGCTGCGTTTGGCCCCGCTAGATGCGCTCCGCGCCTCCGGAACCCCGCCAATCATGCCCGCAACGCCTGCCGAACTCTTCGCCTTCCTTGAGCAGCTCGGCATTGAAACCAGGACGGTGCGGCACGAGCCGCTCTTCACGGTCGAGCAGTCGCGCGGGCTCTATGAGCGCCTCGACGGCGCCCACACCAAGAACCTCTTTCTCATCGACAAGAAGGGCAGCCTCTTCCTCGCCGTCGCCGAGCATCACGCCGAGATCGATCTGAAGCACCTGCACCGGCGCATCGGTGCGTCAGGCCGCCTCTCCTTCGGCAAGGCCGAGCGGCTGCGCGAGAACCTCGGCATCGAGCCCGGCTCCGTCACCGCCTTCGCCGCGATCAACGACAGGGAAGGCCGCGTCGAGGTATTGATCGATGCGCCGCTCGCGACGTTTGCGCACATCAACTGCCACCCGCTTGAAAATACCGGCACGACCCAGATCGCCTGGGCCGATCTCCTGCGCTTCCTGCGCGCCACCGGCCATGAGCCGCGCATCCTGCCGCTTTCCGGCCCCGCGCCCGAGGATACTTAACAGCACCGAGTGAGGGCCTAACCCCAAGTCCAGGGCCAGAATCAAGTCGCCGATTGCAAAGCGCGGCTGAAACTCCCATGTATCGGGCGAAATTCAGCTAGAGGAACCGGAGCGCCCATGCTGCTCAATCAGGGACAGGCCGCCCCCGCGACGCCCGACAATCTCGTCTCCGACACGACCGCCCAGACCTTCATGAAGGACGTCATCGAGGAGTCGCGCACGCGTCCGGTGCTGGTCGACTTCTGGGCGCCGTGGTGCGGACCGTGCAAGACGCTGACGCCGACGCTTGAAAAGGTCGTCCGCGCGGCGAAGGGCAAGGTCAAGCTCGTCAAGATGAACATCGACGACCACCCGCAGATTGCGCAGCAACTCGGCATCCAGTCGATCCCGACCGTGTTCGCCTTCGTGAACGGCCAGCCGGTCGACGGCTTCATGGGCGCGTTGCCCGAGAACCAGGTCGCGGCCTTCATCGAGCGTATCGCGGGCAAGACGGAGGGCGGCATTGCGGACGTCGTGAAGACCGCCGACGAAATGCTTGCAGCCGGCGACGCGGCGGGCGCCGCCGAAGTCTACGCGCAAATCCTCGCCGAGGAGTCCGACAATGTGGCCGCGCTCGGCGGTCTCGCCCGCGCGCATATCGAGGCCGGCAATACCGAAGCGGCGAAGCAGACGCTCTCGCTCGTCCCGAAAGGTAAGGAAAACGATCCCGGCATCGCCGCAGCGCGCGCCGCGCTCGAACTGAAGGAGAAGGCCGCGTCCGTCGGCGACCTCTCGGCACTCGAGGCCGCGGTCGCCGCGAACGATAAGGATCATCAGGCGCGCTTCGATCTCGCGGTGGCCCTCAACGCATCCGGCAGGCGCGAAGAGGCGCTCGATCATCTGCTCACGATCGTGCGCCGCGACCGCAAATGGAATGATGAGGCCGCGCGCAAGCAGCTCGTGCAATTCTTCGAGGCCTGGGGCGCGACCGACGAGATGACCGTGCAGGGCCGCCGCAAGCTGTCGTCGATCCTGTTCTCGTAGATTTCGCGGAGGTCGCTATGGCGGCCAAGATTTACCGCGGGCCGGCCGACCTGCCGGAGACGATCCCGGTGTTTCCGCTCACCGGCGCATTGCTGCTGCCACGCGGCCGGCTGCCCCTCAATATCTTCGAGCCGCGCTATCTCGCGATGACGGACGACGCGATGAGCGGCGCGCGCATTGTCGGCATGATCCAGCCCGAGAAGCCCGAGACGTCGACACCGCCCCCGCTCTTTCAGGTCGGCTGTGCCGGACGTATCGTCGCTTACGAGGAGACGGGCGACGGCCGCATCCTGATCACGCTCTCCGGCATCAGCCGCTTCCGTCTGCGCGACGAGCTCAATGTCGGCACGCTCTACCGCCAGTGCCGCGTGGACTTTACCGAGTTCGCCGGCGACTTCGCGGCCGACCCGACGGGCGCCGCGGTCGACCGCGAGGCGCTCCTGCGCACGCTGAAGGATTATCTCGAGGTCAACCGCATCCAGGCCGACTGGTCGGGCATCCGCGACGCGCCGATTGAGGCGCTGGTGAACGGTCTCTCGATGATGTCACCCTTCGGCACGCGCGAGAAACAGGCGCTGCTCGAGGCGGCCGATCTCAAGTCGCGTGCGGAGCTGCTCATCGCCATCACCGAATTCTCCCTTGCCGAACCGGGCGAGGACGGCGAAACATCCCTGCAATAGCGGAGAAAACGATGCCCGACAGCCGCGCACAGATCGATCCGAAGTTGCTGGAAATCCTCGTCTGCCCCGTCACCAAGACCACGCTCGAATATGACCGCGAGCGGCAGGAGCTGGTCTCGCGCGCGGCGCGGCTCGCCTACCCGATCCGCGACGGCATTCCGATCATGCTGCCGGAGGAAGCTCGCAAGCTCGACGAGTCGGAGCTGGCGAAGCGCTGACCTCGTTTAGCTCCCGGGCTCCAACGCCAAATCCCTCATGCCCGGGCTCGACCCGGGCATCCAGAACAACGCCGCAGCATTTCGAGAGAGTCTGACTGGATTGCCGGGTCAAGCCTGGCAATGAGGAGCTACAGCACCTCTCCGCGCAGGAGCCGCGGCACTTCGCCGGTGAGCCCCGCCGCTTCTTTCGCGAATATCCGCTTAAGGGACGGCGCGCGGTCGACAAGTCCGAGCCCCACGTCGCGCAGCAGTTTCAGTGCGTCGGAGCGGTTCGAGAACAGCCGGTTCAGCGCGTCGGTCGTTAAGCTCATGGCGAGCGTGTCGAAGCGCCGCCAGCGCTCGTATTTTGCAAGCGTCTCAGTCGCGCCCGGATCGAGCCCGAGGCGCGCCGCTTCGACGATGCTTTCAGCGAGCGCCGCCACGTCGCGCAGGCCGAGGTTAAGCCCCTGCCCGGCGATCGGATGAATGACGTGCGCGGCATCGCCGACCAGGGCGAGCCGTTCAGCCACGAAGCTGCGCGCGATGGAAAAGCCGAGCGGAAAGGCGCGCGGCCTCGAAAGCACCTCGATCTCGCCAAGCTGCAGGCCGAAGCGCCTTTCAAGCTCGGCATGAAATTCAACGGGTGAAAGCGACACCAGCCGCTCCGCTTCCGCTGCCGGCTCCGTCCACACGATCGACGACTGTTTGCCCGCGAGCGGCAGGATCGCGAACGGTCCGCCGGCAAGAAAATGCTGCACGGCCTTGCCGTCATGTTCGCGCTCATGGCCGATGGTCGCGACAATCCCCGACTGGCCATAGCTCCAGTTCACGGTCTTGATGCCGGCCTGCTCGCGCAGCCTGGAGCGCGCGCCGTCCGCCGCAACGAGCAGCCGTGCATGGAGTTCCGCGCCGTCGCTCACGCGCACACGGACGCCGCTGTCGTCCGTGTCGTAGCTTTCGGCAACCGCGGCAACAAACTGCACGCCCGCATCGAGCGCCACCGTACGCAACGCATCGAGCACGTCGCGGTTCTCGACCATGTGCGCCGCCGGCTCGTCGGCGGCATCGAATGACAGAAATGTCGGGCGGACGGCGTCCTCGAGCCGGCTGTCCGTAATGTCCATGGAAAGAATGGGCTGCACCGGGCCCGTGAGCCGCTCCCATGCCCCGAGCGCCGTGAGCAGCCGCCGTGCGCCGCCCGCGATCGCCGACACACGATCGTCGGACCGCGGATCGGTCTTCAGCGCGGGATCGCAGACCGCCACGGCGAAGCCGCCGCCGAGCCCTTGCTTCAACGCGGCGGCAAGCGCGAGACCGGCGGTGCCGGCGCCTGCGATCGTCACGTCGAATTTGGCGGCCCTGCCATTCATCCCGCTAGCCTATCGCATCATGCTGTGGCCTGTCCGTGGCGCACTTGACGGACCGCGTTTGGCGGCGCAATTCGCTGTTCCCGCCTTTATTCTTCGAGGCCTTCATGCCCGGCGCCGTCGAGACCCTGCTCGAAATCCTCGATCTCGAACGGCTGGAAGTGAACCTCTATCGCGGCATGAGTCCGCAGGTCGGCTGGCAGCGCGTCTTTGGCGGTCAGGTGATCGGTCAGGCGCTCGTCGCCGCGACGCGCACGGTCGAGAACCGGCTTGCCCATTCGCTGCATGCCTATTTCATCCTGCCCGGCGATCCCAAAGTGCCGATCATCTACGAGGTGGATCGCATCCGCGACGGCGGCAGCTTCACCACGCGCGGCGTCAAAGCGATCCAGCACGGCAAGGCGATCTTCTCGATGATGGCGTCGTTCCATCGCGACGAGCAGGGATTCTCGCATCAGGCGCCGATGCCCGACGTCCCGCCGCCGGAAAAATTGCCGAGCGAAGAAGAAATGCGCAAAGGCATCCTGCCGACCATGCCCGAGCCCGTTCGCCGCTATTACGAGCGCGAGCGTCCAATCGAAATGCGCCCGGTCGAATTCAAGCGCTACATATCCCGCGATCATCGCGAACCCCGTTTTAATGTCTGGATGCGCGCGACCAAGCCTTTGCCCGAAGACCCCGCCATTCATCAATGCGTGCTTGCCTACGCCTCGGACATGATGCTGCTCGACTCCGCGCTCATTCCGCATGGCCGCACGGTGTTCGAGAAGGCGATTCAGGGCGCAAGTCTCGATCACGCCATGTGGTTTCACCGTCCCTTTCGCGCCGACGAGTGGCTGCTCTACGCACAGGACACACCCAACGCAGAAAGCGCGCTCGGCTTCTCGCGCGGTCTCATTTATTCCCGCGACGGCCAGTTGATTGCGTCGGTCGCGCAGGAAGGTCTGATCCGCGAACGGACAGCCTAGACCGCGCGGCAGTCGAAATTTCTGCTTATTCGTTGGGCTTCGCTGCACAAATTCCGTGCAGGAGAGCCGCTTAATTTCTGGTCATACTGCCGATATGTTCCACAAGGGGCGCGCGTTTGCGTCCGGGGCAGCTCTTCGTTTGCAGTCCGGCTGCCGGCAATTCGAGCAATGGGACCGACGCAAGAGGATCGACGCAATGAAGCTCGTCATCGCCGTAATCAAACCGTTCAAGCTTGAGGAGGTCCGCGACGCGCTGATGGCCATCGGCGTGCAGGGCCTGACCGTCACCGAGGTCAAGGGCTATGGCCGCCAGAAGGGCCATACCGAAATCTATCGCGGCGCCGAATATGCCGTGAATTTCCTGCCGAAGGTCCGCATCGAAGTGGCGGTCGCCACCGAGCGCGCGCCTAAGGTCGTCGAGGCCATCATCTCCGCGGCCAAGACCGGCCAGATCGGCGACGGCAAAATCTTCGTCATGCCGATCGAAAATGCCGTGCGCATCCGCACCGGCGAAACCGACACCAACGCGCTCTGAACGCGCGGCAATTTCCTGGGGGGTAAAATGAACCGCAATCAACTTCAGCGCGGCCTCGCGCCGCTCGCGCTCACGGCGCTGGCGACACCCGCTTTCGCACAAGGGCCCACCATCAACGCCGCCGACACGGCATGGATTACGACCGCCACCGCGCTCGTGTTGATGATGACGATCCCGGGCCTTGCGCTGCTCTACGCGGGCATGGTGCGCAAGAAGCATCTGCTCGGCGTGATGGCGCAGTGTCTGGCCGCGCTCATGATCGTCTCCGTGCTCTGGATGATCGCGGGCTACAGCCTCACTTTCGTCGGCGGCGGCAACGGCTCGATGATCGGTACGCTCGACCGCCTGTTCCTCGCCGGCATGACGATGGATTCGGTCAACGACCTTGCGAACAATCTGCCGGAAAGCCTGTTCATGGCCTTCCAGATGACCTTTGCGATCATCACCGTGGCGCTGGTCGCAGGTTCGGTCGCCGACCGCATGAAGTTTTCGGCCTTCGTCCTGTTTTGCATCCTCTGGCTGTTCTTCGTTTATGTGCCGATCGCGCATTGGGTGTGGGGCGGTGGCTTCCTCGGCGCCTGGGGCGTAATGGATTTCGCCGGCGGCACGGTCGTTCACATCAACGCGGGCGTTGCCGGCCTCGTCGCCTGTCTCGTGCTCGGCAACCGCCGCGGCTACGGAACCGAGAACATGTCGCCCTTCGATCTGTCGCTCGCCGTCATCGGCACGGGCCTTCTGTGGGTCGGCTGGTTCGGCTTCAACGGCGGCTCGGCGTTGAGCGCAGGCGGCCGCGGCACCATGGCGATCCTCGTCACGCATCTCGCCGCCAGCATGGGCGCGCTTGTCTGGATGGCCGCCGAGTGGTGGACACGCGGCAAACCGTCGGTACTCGGAATCCTGTCGGGCGCCATCGCGGGCCTCGGGACGATTACACCTGCGTCCGGCTTCGTGCTGCCATGGCATGCGCTCGTGATCGGCGCCGTCGCCGGTCTCAGTTGCTTCTGGGCCTGCACCTGGCTGAAGCAGCGTCTGAACTACGACGACTCGCTCGACGTCTTCGGCATTCACGGTGTCGGCGGCGTGCTCGGCACACTCGCGACCGGCGTCTTCGCGGTCGGTGCGCTCACCGCCACCGCGGCGAACCCGGGTGGTCAGCCGGGCCTTCTGGAAGGCAACGCTGCGCAACTGCAAACGCAGTTCATCGGCGTGGTCGTAACCGTCGCCTGGTGCGGCATCGTCACCTTCATTGTGCTGAAGGTGATCGACCTCATGGTCGGGCTGCGCGTCAGCCCCGACGCCGAACGCATGGGTCTCGACGTCACGCAGCACGGCGAAGCCCTCCAGTAATCGCGCTCGCGCAATCGAGCCGCGCGCATCGAGAGGTGCGCGCGGCTTTTCTTTTTTCGGCCTCGAAAGGCCGTTGCACAATCTTGAGTCATTCTTGCTGCACTGCCCGCAATTTAGGCAGTGCTGACGCCGCAATGTGCGGCCGGAGTTCGCCGCGGCCTGAAATCCAGAAATTTCCGTTTCGACTCAAGGGCCTGCGGCCTTGGCACGCGGCTTGAATCCCTGTGCGCAGGCTTTGGTCCGGGGGGCGCCGATCCACCGAATCTCTCGTGGCTCGAGCCCAAATCCGGCTCCAGCGCTGGGCTGGGCGGAATCTCGCGGGGAACGGAACTCATGAAAGTAGTTATGGCGATCATCAAGCCGTTCAAGCTGGAGGAGGTGCGCGACGCCCTCACCGGCATCGGCGTTCACGGCCTGACCGTCACCGAGGTGAAAGGCTACGGCCGCCAGAAGGGTCACACCGAAATCTATCGCGGCGCCGAATACGCCGTGAACTTCTTGCCCAAGCTCAAGATCGAAGTCGCGGTCGCATCCGATCTCGTCAAGAAAGTGATCGCCGCCATCACCGGCGCCGCCAAGACCGGCCAGATCGGTGACGGAAAAATCTTTGTTTATCCGATCGAGCACGCCGTGCGCATCCGCACCGGCGAGACCGACGCCGATGCTCTCTGAATCCAACAACAATCGCTACGCGACGGAGTGTTCTGCCATGTCTTCCAGGATTTTCACGCGCGTGGGATTGCCCGCGCTTGCCAGCATGATGTTCGCGGCTCCCGCCTTTGCGCAAGGCCCGTCCATCGACAAGGCCGATACGACCTGGATGATGGTCGCGACGGTCCTCGTGCTGGTCATGACCGTTCCCGGCCTTGCGCTGTTTTACGGCGGCCTCGTGCGCGCCAAGAACATGCTCTCGACCCTGATGCAGGTGCTGTACGCGGTCTGCGTCGCGATCCTGATCTGGGTGATCTACGGCTACAGCCTCACCTTCACCGGCGGTTCCGATTTCATCGGCGGCTTCTCGAAGGCATTCCTCGGCGGCATTGCGCCTGATGCGGCCGGTGCCACCTTCTCGGTCGGCGTCGCGATCCCCGAGCTCGTCTTCGCCATGTTCCAGGCGACGTTCGCGGGTATTACCGCGGCACTCCTTATCGGCTCGATCGTCGAGCGCACGAAGTTCTCCGCCATCGCGCTGTTTATCCCGTTGTGGCTGACTTTCGTGTATTTCCCGATGGCCCATATGGTCTGGTACTGGGCCGGTCCGGACGCGGTTGACGCGGCGGCCAAGGCGCTCGCGGCGGCGGATGCCGGCGGCAGAGCCGCGGCGCAGGCGGCACTCGACGGCGTGATGGCGGACGCGGGCTACATCTTCAAGCTCGGCGCCATCGACTTCGCCGGCGGCACCGTCGTTCACATCAACTCGGGCATCGCCGGGCTCGTCGGCGCGCTGATCGTCGGCAAGCGTCTCGGCTACGGCCGCGACCTCACCCCGCCGCACTCGCTCACCATGACCTATATCGGCGCGATGCTCCTGTGGTTCGGCTGGTTCGGCTTCAACGCCGGTTCGAACCTCGAAGCGGTCGGCTCCGCCGTCGTTGCCTTCGTCAACACCTTCGTTGCGACGGCGGCTGCAGGCATGTCCTGGATGTTCATCGAATGGATGGCCAAGGGTAAGCCGAGCCTGCTCGGCGCGGTGTCGGGTGTGATTGCGGGCCTCGTCGCCGTCACGCCGGCAGCGGGCTTCGCGGGCCCGATGGGCGCTCTCGTGCTCGGCCTCATCGCTGGCATCATCTGCTTCTTCTTCTGCACCACGGTGAAGAACGCGCTCGGCTACGACGACTCCCTCGACGTGTTCGGCATCCACTGCATCGGCGGCATCGTCGGCGCGCTGGGCACCGGCATCGTCGTGAATCCGGCGCTCGGCGGCACCGGCGTCTTCGACTACATCGCGGGCGCGGTCGGCGAGTACAGCCTCTCGACCCAGATGACCGCCCAGTTCATGGCGGTGGTGATCGCACTCCTCTGGTCGGGCATCGGCTCGGCGATCCTCTTCAAGGTCGTCGACATCATCGTTGGCCTCCGCCCGGCGCCCGACGCCGAGCGCGAGGGCCTCGACATCACCGACCACGGCGAGCGCGCCTACAGCTAAGCCTCAATCCTCCCGAAAACTCGAAAGCCCCGGCCTCACGGCCGGGGCTTTTCTTTGCCGGCCGCCTGTTAACCCCCTGAGTCCGATGGTTAATCGACCCTTTACCCGCCCTTCCTATGGTCAACCGCGAGTTTGCGTACGGGTAGGGTCATGGCGGGCGGCAATCGCGCCGGAACGGACGGTCGGGCGACGAGCGGAGGCCGCTCCGGATTCGTGCGCCTGACCGAGCTGCTCACCGGCATCGAGCCCGGCAAGACGCCGATCAATCTCTCCGTCGGGGAGCCGCACCATCCCATGCCGGACTTCGTCGGCCCGGTCCTGACCAGGCATCTTCGCGACTTCGGCCGCTATCCGATGACGCGCGGCGCCGAATCGTTTCGGGTCGCGGTCGCCGCGTGGCTCAACCGCCGCTACAAGCTCCCGCGTCCCGTCGATCCCGAGCGCGAAGTGATCGTGCTCTCCGGGAGCCGCGAAGGACTCTTCCTCGCCGCCATCGCCGCACGCCGCTACACGGCGGACCGCGGCGACAATCCGGCGGTACTGCTGCCAAATCCGTTTTACATGGCGTATTTCGCGGGGGCGCGCGCGGCGGGCTGCGAGCCGATCGCGCTCCCCGCGACGCGTGCGACCAATTTCCTGCCCGACTACGACGCGGTGCCGAACGAACTCCTCGCCCGCACCGTCGCCGTCTATCTGTGCTCACCTGCCAATCCGCAGGGTGCAGTCCTGCCGCGCGAGGCCATCGCGCGCATCGTCAAGCGCGCGCGTGCCGCCGGCACCATGATCTTCGCCGACGAATGCTATTCGGAGATCTGGCTCGGCGACGAAGTGCCGACCGGCGTCCTTGAAGTCGCGGACGGCGACTTTGCAAACATTCTCACCTTCAACTCGCTCTCGAAGCGCTCGAGTCTGCCCGGCCTGCGCTGCGGTTTCGCCGCGGGTGACGGCGATTTCCTCGCGGCTTTCACCGAATTCCGCAACGTCGCCGCGCCGCAGGTGCCGGTGCCGATCCAGGAAGTGGCGGCGGCCGCTTACGGCGACGAGACGCATGTCCAGGAAAACCGTCGGCTCTACCGCGCGAAATTCGATCTCGCCGACCGCATTCTTGGCCAACGCTATCGCTATCACCGGCCCGACGGAGGATTCTTTCTCTGGCTCGATGTGACCAAGCTCGGCGGCGACGAAGCGGCGGCGCGCGACCTTTGGCGCAAGAGCGGCGTGCGTGTCGTGCCGGGCAGCTATCTCGGCCACACCGCGCCCGACGGCAGCAATCCCGGCGCAGGCTATATCCGCGCCGCACTTGTCGACGACCTCGCCTCCACCGAGCAAGCTCTGCATCGCCTCGCCGAATACGCCGGCTGAACATTAGAACGAGCGGATACGATCGCCATGCCCATGACCTCCTCCCGCGCTCTGAGCTTCCTGCACGAGGATCTCGTCGCCATGCTGCGGCGGCGCACGGTCGAACTCATCGGCACCGGCGTCGTCGTGTTCTGCCTCGCGCTCCTCGTGGCGCTTGCCACATGGTCGGTGAAGGATCCGAGTCTCAGCCACGCCGTCGACCTGCGCCCGAAGAACTGGCTCGGCTATCCCGGCGCGATTGCATCCGACTTCCTGATGCAGTTGTTCGGTATCGCGTCGATCGCGGCCGTCCTCCCCGTTGGCATATTCGGCTGGCAGATCATCACCCATCGCCCGATCTACCGCGTGCGCATTCGCGTGGCCGCGTGGCTTGTGGGTCTCGCGCTCAGCGCCGGTGCCGCGGCTTGCCTGCCCGCGACCGCCGGCTGGCCGCTACCCGCGGGCCTGGGTGGTGTGCTCGGCGACGCCATGATGCGCGTACCGTATTTCCTGTTCGGCACATGGTTTTCCGCCGAAATCAGCATCGTTTTCGGCGTCACCTTCCTGGTATTCGCGGCTATTGCGCTCGCGCTCGCCTGCGGTTTCGGGCTTTCCGTCCCGGAGGAAGACGAGGAGGACGAATACGAGGACGACGAGCAGCCGCGCCGCCGTTTCTTCTCCGTCGGCGCGATCTTCCACGGCATCCTTGCGATCAAGGCGCGGCTCGCCGGCCACGGCGCGCCGCTCCGCGTGACGCTGCGCGAAATGTTCGGCCGCGACGAAGACGAGATTCCGCTCGTCCCACGCCGCGAGCCCAACTTGAACGGCGCGGCGGCCGCCGCCGATCTTGAGGAAGAGGAATACGAGGACGAGGGGGAAGAAGAGGAAGAGGAGCGTGTGGTCGCACGCCGCAAGCCGCAGAAGCGCCGCGGCCGCTGGGAATTCCCGCCGCTTGAGCTGCTCGGCGCCGCACCGAAGGCCGCGGCGCCCATGGTCTCGCAGGCCGCGCTCGACGAGAACGCGCGCCGTCTCGAAGGCGTGCTGAAGGATTTCGGCGTGCAGGGCGAAATCGTGAATGTCCGCCCCGGTCCCGTCGTCACGCTGTACGAGCTTGAGCCGGCACCGGGCATCAAGTCTTCGCGCGTCATCGGTCTCGCCGACGACATCGCGCGCTCGATGAGCGCCGTGTCGGCGCGCGTCGCCGTCGTGCCGGGCCGCAACGCCATCGGCATCGAGCTGCCGAACCCGCGCCGCGAGAAAGTGGTGCTGCGCGAGATGCTGTCGCAGCCGACCTTCGAGCGCTCCGAGGCGCATCTACCGATTTGTCTCGGCAAAACCATCGGCGGCGAGCCGGTGATCGTCGATCTCGCGCGCATGCCGCACCTGCTGATCGCGGGCACCACCGGCTCCGGCAAGTCGGTCGCGATCAATACGATGATCCTGTCGCTCCTCTATCACCACCGCCCGGAGGAGTGCCGTCTCATCCTGATCGATCCGAAGATGCTCGAGCTCTCGGTCTATGACGGCATCCCGCACTTGCTCTCGCCCGTCGTCACCGATCCGCGCAAGGCGATCATTGCGCTCAAATGGGCCGTGCGCGAAATGGAAGAGCGCTACAAACGCATGTCGAAGCTCGGCGTACGCAATATCGACGGCTTCAACGCACGCGTTGCCGAAGCGCGTCAGAAGGGCGAGGTCATCACGCGCACGGTGCAGACCGGCTTCGACCGGGAAACCGGCGAAGCGATTTACGAGAAGCAGGAGATGGACCTCGATCCGCTTCCCTTCATCGTGGTCGTCGTCGACGAGATGGCCGACCTCATGATGGTCGCGGGCAAGGACATCGAAGGCGCGATCCAGCGTCTGGCGCAGATGGCGCGCGCCGCCGGCATCCACGTCATCCTCGCGACGCAGCGCCCGTCGGTCGACGTCATCACCGGCACCATCAAGGCGAATTTCCCGACCCGCATCTCGTTCCAGGTAACGTCGAAGATCGACAGCCGCACCATCCTGGGCGAGCAGGGCGCCGAGCAACTCCTCGGCCAGGGCGACATGCTCTACATGGCCGGCGGCGGACGCATCTCGCGCGTGCACGGGCCGTTCGTCGCCGACCGTGAAGTCGAGCGCGTCGTCGATCACCTGAAGGAACAGGGCACGCCGGAATATCTCGAAGCGGTCACCGCCGAGCCCGATGAGGAGGGCGAGGACGGCGGGTCCGTCTTCGACAAGGGCGCCTTCGGCGAAGGCGAGGGCGGCGACCTCTATCAAAAGGCCGTGCAGATCGTGCTGCGCGATCGCAAGGCGTCCACCAGCTACGTCCAGCGCCGCCTGCAAATCGGCTATAATCGCGCTGCTTCCATCATCGAGCGCATGGAAAAGGAGGGGGTCGTCGGTCCCGCCAACCATGCCGGAAAGCGCGAGATTCTGGTTGAAGGCCGCGAGGAGGCCTATTGAACCTTGTTTCCCCGTCGCCAAATCGCCATAGCTTGCTTCTAGGCGAAGCATGAATCGCGGAACGCGCGGTTCCCGGAGATGAGCATGTCACGCCTTGCCAATGGTTCGTTCGCCGTCGTGGCGGGAACCATGCTGTTGTCGGTCGCCGCCCCGCTGTCCGCGCAGCAGACCGGATTTCAGCAGGGACCGGTGGCGCCCCTTTCGCAGGGCTTCCAGCAGACGCAGCCGGCCCCGGCGACGCAGCCCGTCATCATGCCGGCGATCGTTCCGATGCCGCCCTTGCCGCCGCTGCCGAAGGATGGCGTCGTCGCCTCGCTGTCGAGCGCGCCAAAAGCAGTCACGCCGGCCGCACCCGCGGCCCCACAACAGCCGACGACCGTGGCCCGCGTCGATCCCGCCGTGCCCGGAGCGCTCACCGCCGCGCAGCGTCAGGCGGTCGAGCGCGTCAACACCTATTTCAATTCCGTCACGACGCTCGTCGGCAATTTCGTGCAGGTCGGCCCCGACCGCAGCCGGCTGGAGGGCGACTTCTACCTCCAGAAGCCCGGCAAGATGCGCTTCGACTACGACGCGCCGAGCCCGGTCGAACTGATCTCCGACGGCAGCTCGGTCGTGGTGCGCGACCGCAAGCTCGCGACGCAGGACCTCTACCCGCTGTCGCAGACGCCGCTGCGCTTTCTCCTTGCCGAAAAGCTCGATCTCCTGAAGGACACGAAGGTGATCGGCGTCCACCAGGACGATCTCTTCATCAATGTCACGATCGAGGAAAAGCACCCGCTCGTCGGCACCCACAAGCTGATGCTCATGTTCGGCGCCAAGGACACCG
>JAICQA010000115.1 GCA_025929595.1 Xanthobacteraceae bacterium | reverse complement strand
TTGCGCTCGCGGTGATAGTGCCAGGGGACGATGTTCGAGTGGTGTTCGAGGATCGAAAGAACGATCTCGTCGCCTTCGCCGATATGCGCGAGGCCGAAGGACGAAGCGACCAGATTGATCGCCTCGGTCGCGTTCTTCGTGAAAATGATTTCAGCCGCCGACCCCGCATTCAGAAAGCCGCGCACCGTCTCGCGCGCGCCCTCATAGCCTTCGGTGGCGGCATTGGCGAGAAAGTGCAGGCCGCGATGGACGTTGGCATATTCTTCCTCATAGGCTTTGCGCATGCGGTCGAGCACCGCGAGCGGCTTTTGCGCCGAGGCGGCGTTATCCAGATAGACGAGCGGCTTGCCGTACACCTCGCGCGACAGGATCGGAAAATCCGCCCGCGCGCGGGCAACGTCGTAGCTGCCGTCCTTCACCGCCGGATGCAGCCATTCGCCCATGCTCAGGTCCTCGCCGCCAGCCAGTTCGCGGCCCGGGCATTCAGCGCCTCGCGCACGGCTTCGTTCGGTACCTGATCGAGCGCCTGACCGAAGAAGGCCTGCACCAGCAAGGCCTCCGCTTCCTTCCGCGAAATGCCGCGCGCCATCAGATAAAAGAGCAACTGCTTGTCGATCGCCCCGGACGTAGCACCATGCGCGCACTGCACGTCGTCGGCGAAAATCTCAAGCTCAGGCTTCTGGTTCGCTTCCGCACCTTCGGAAAGGAGGAGCGCGCCCAGCGACATGCGGGCGTCGGTCTTCTGCGCGTCGGGCTGCACGACGATGCGGCCCTGCACGATGCCGCGGGCGGATTCGTCCAACACCGTGCGAAAGGTCTCGCGGCTGGTGCAGTTTGGCACGGCATGATCGAGCACGAGCGTCGTGTCGCCATGCTGCTTGCCACGCAGCAGGATCGCTCCGGACAGGCGGGCGTTGGTATGTTCGCCGCCAAAGCGCAGGAAGCCGGTGTGACGCGAGACCGCCGCACCCAGCGTCAGGCCGCCAAGATCGAACTCGGCGCCTGCGCCAATTTCTGCGATGAGCGAGGAGAGATGCAGCGCGCCGTCACCCTCGGCCTGGAAACGGACGAGCGAGACGCGCGCCTTGTCGCCGACATGCAGTTCCATTGCGGAGTTCGCCTGATAGGCAACGCCGTCCGGTCCCTCGAAGGTCTCAACGATGTCGGCCTGGGCGCCATTGCCGACGACGCAGAGGCTGCGTGTGAAGGTCGAGGCCGCGTCGCCCGTAAAGACGTGGCGGATGTGGATCGGGCGCTCGGTTGCGCCGCCCTCGCCCACTTCAATCAACGCACCGTCGTTCAGGAACGCTGTGTTGAGCGTCAGCGTTGGATCGTGCGTCTCCGCGCGCAGCGTGCCGATGCGCCGGGTAAGCGGATGCTTGCTCGAAAGCCCGGCCGCGAGCGGCAGGACGGTGACCTTTTTCTCCAGCGATCCCAGATCCGAGAGGTCAGGCGCGAACGCACCGTTTACGAACACGAGGCTACGCAGCCCAGCACCGGCCAATGGATCGGCCGCTCGCAGCGCCGCGATGGCCGACGTACTTGCAGGGGCTGCCAACGGCAGCGCCTCGCGCAGGATCGTGCGCAGGTCGGTATATTTCCACTCCTCAACGCGGCGGTGCGGCAGACCGTCCGCCATGAAGGACTGGAACGCCCGCTCGCGCAGATGCACGGCCTCCGGACCGCCCGGCAGCCGTTTCTTCGCCGCCTCATAGTGAGCGGCGAGCGCCTGTTCGGCGGTGGTCTTGATCGGCTTGATTTCGGCGTTCATCGCACTTCTCAAGCCATCTCAGTCTCGATGTCGGCGTAGCCGCGCCTTTCGAGCTCAAGCGCGAGGTCTGGCCCGCCAGTCCGCACAATTCGGCCTTTTGCCATGATGTGCACGACATCCGGCACGATGTGATCCAGCAGCCGCTGATAGTGCGTGATCACGATCATCGAGCGGTCGGGCGAGCGCAGGCGATTTACCCCTTCGGCGACAACCTTGAGCGCGTCGATGTCGAGGCCGGAGTCGGTCTCGTCGAGCACGCAGAGTTTCGGCTCGAGCAGCGCCATCTGCAAAATTTCGTTGCGCTTTTTCTCGCCGCCGGAGAAACCGACATTGACCGGACGCTTCAGCATTTCCTGGTCAATATGCAGGTCCTTCGCCTTCTCGCGTACCAAACGCAGGAAGTCAGGCGTCGAAAGTTCGGCTTCGCCGCGCTTCTTGCGGATGGCGTTCAACGCCGTGCGCAGGAAGACCATGCTGGCCACGCCGGGGATTTCAATCGGATACTGGAAGGCGAGAAAGACACCCAGCGCGGCGCGCTCGTCCGGCGGCAGTTGAAGCAGGTCCTGGCCATCGAACGTCACCGAGCCTTCAGTGACGTCATAGCCGTCCTTGCCTGCGAGCACGTAAGCCAGCGTCGACTTGCCGGATCCGTTCGGGCCCATGATCGCGTGGACCTTCCCCGGTTCGACGGTCAGGTCGAAGCCCTGCAAAATCTTGCGGTCGGCGACCTCTACGTGGAGGTTCTTGATTTCAAGCATTTCGATTCCTACTCGCCGTCCCAATAGTTGATGCTCATTTCGCGGCGGCCGATGAAGCGCAGGCCGAGCTTGGCGCGATCGCCGCTCGGATGCGGGCGTGACGCGACCGCGAACTTGTTCGATTCCGGATATTCGATCGCTTCCGGCCAGAGCGTCGTGGAGATGCCGAGGTAGCGCATCTCCTCGCTGCCGGTGTTGATAATCTGGTGCGCGCGTTCCGGCCCGCCGGCAGGCGCGCTCACCACATCTCCGGCCCTCACCGGGTAGGTCTTGTCGCCGAAGCGATACTCGCCGCTGCCTTGCAGGATCACAAACATCTCGTCGTTGGCGTGATGCACGTGATACGGAAAGGCGATTTTGCCCGGCGGCACGACCGTCAGCATGCAGCCGAGCTTTTCGAGACCGAGCAGCTTCCCGAAGCTGCCGATCCGTGCCGAGAATTTCGCGCCGTGCTGCCAGTCGGCCACCGCCACTTCGGCAAGGCTGACCACCGGCTTGATGTCCGCCGTATCGGTCATCCGACGCTCCCTTCGAGCGAGATCGCGATCAGCTTCTGCGCTTCCACCGCGAATTCCATCGGAAGATGCTGGAGCACGTCCTTGACGAAGCCGTTGACGACGAGTGCCACCGCCTCTTCCTGCGAAAGGCCGCGCTGGCGCGCGTAAAACAGCATGTCCTCGGAGATCTTCGAGGTCGTCGCTTCATGCTCGAAGACAGCCGAGGCGGTCTTCGCCTCGATATATGGCGTGGTATGGGCGCCGCACTTGTCGCCGATCAGCAAGCTGTCGCAATTCGTGAAGTTGCGCGCGTTCGTCGCTTTGCGATGCGCCGACACGAGCCCGCGATAGGTGTTCTGCGAGCGGCCGGCGGCGATGCCCTTCGAGACGATGCGGCTGTTCGTGTTCTTGCCAAGATGGATCATCTTGGTGCCGCTATCGACCTGCTGATAGCCGTTTGAGATGGCGATCGAATAAAACTCGCCGTTCGACTCGTCGCCGCGCAGGATGCAGCTCGGATATTTCCAGGTGATGGCGGAGCCGGTCTCGACCTGGGTCCAGGAAATTTTCGAACGGCGGCCGCGGCAGTCACCGCGCTTGGTCACGAAATTATAGACGCCGCCCTTGCCGGCCGCGTCGCCCGGATACCAGTTCTGCACCGTCGAATACTTGATCTCGGCGTTGTCGAGCGCCACCAGCTCGACGACCGCGGCGTGCAACTGGTTCTCGTCGCGCATGGGTGCGGTGCAGCCTTCGAGATAGCTCACATAGGAGCCCTCGTCGGCGATAATGAGCGTGCGTTCGAACTGGCCGGTCTGCCGCTCGTTGATGCGGAAATAGGTCGAGAGCTCCATCGGGCAGCGGACGCCCTTTGGGATGTAAACGAAGGAGCCGTCGGAGAAGACCGCCGAGTTGAGTGTCGCGTAAAAATTGTCGGTGATCGGCACGACCGAGCCGAGATATTTGCGCACAAGCTCGGGATGCTCGCGCACGGCATCGGAGATCGAACCGAAAATGACGCCGGCCTTCTTCAACTCTTCCTTGAAGGTCGTGACCACGGAAACGGAGTCAAAGACCGCGTCCACCGCCACGCGCGACGGCGTCGAGCCGTCCTCGCGCACCACGCCCGCGAGCATCTCCTGCTCGCGCAGCGGAATGCCGAGTTTCTCATAGGTGCGCAGGAGTTCGGGATCGACGTCGGCGAGCGAGGTCGGCCCCGGCGTCTTCTTCGGCGCCGAATAGTAATAGAGATCCTGGAAATCGATCTTCGGATGGTGCACGCGCGCCCAGGTCGGCTCGCGCATGGTGAGCCAACGGCGGAACGCCTCGAGCCGCCATTCAAGCAGCCACTCGGGTTCGTCCTTCTTTGCCGAGATGAAGCGGACGGTCGACTCGTCGAGGCCTTTCGGGGCCTTGTCGGTCTCGATCTTGGTTTCGAAACCATACTTGTACTGATCGACGTCGATCGAACGGACGCGTTCGACGGTCTCCTGGACGGCCGGCATTTCTACTCGCTCCTCATCCTTGCGGTTTCAAGGACCGCAACGTGGGGGGTCAGGCGGCGCGCTCGCGCCGTTCCCGACCCAGCTTGTGATATACGCGCTTCCAGACTTCCAGAAAGCGCGAAATGTCGCTTTCGTTGGTATCCCAACCAATACTTAAACGCATGGCGCCGCGCGCGATTTCGGGGCTCGCTCCCATCGCCTTCAGCGTCTCCGAGGGGCCCACCTTGCCCGACGAGCAGGCCGCGCCGGCACTCAATGCGACGCCATCGAGATCGAAGGCGATGATGGCGGTCTCCGCAGCAACACCGGGCGCGGCGAAGCAGACCGTATTGGGCAGGCGCTCGGCAGCACCCGAAAAAATCACGACGTCCGGCGCTGTCGTGCGGACGCCTTCTTCCGCTTGATTGCGCAGCGTCCGCAGGCGCTTTGTCTCGCCCGCGAGGGCAGCGTCGGCCTCGCTCACGGCCGCAGCGAAGCCGGCGATCGCGGCGACGTTCTCGGTGCCGGCGCGCCGGCCTGCCTCCTGCGCGCCGCCGCGCAAGAGCGGCGGAACACGAATGCTGTCGTTTCTCACGATCAGCGCGCCTGCCCCCTGCGGGCCGCCAAGCTTGTGCGATGAAACAGATATAAGGTCTGCGCCGCTCGCCTCAAGGTCGAACGGAATACGGCCGGCAATCTGCACGGCGTCGCTGTGCAGCATGCCGCCCGCTTCCTGCACCGCAAGCGCGACTCCGGCCAGCGGCTGCAACACGCCCGTCTCGTTATTCGCCGCCATCACCGAGACCAGCGCCTTGCGGCCGGCTTTGCGATGAGTGGCAAGCATCGTTTCCAACGCTTCGATATCGACCACACCGTCAACGTTTACCGGGATCGCTTCGATCCGGTCGGCAGCGAAACGGCCGCCTGCGCGCACCGAGGGGTGTTCCACGGCGGAGACGAGCAAGACGTCGAAATTGCGCGGCTGTCCGCCGACCTCAATTGTCGGCGCCAGTGCCAACACATTGGCTTCGGTCGCGCCGCTGGTGAAAGTGACGCAGGCCGGTGTGGCACCAAGGAAGTGCGCCAACTGCCCGCGAGCGCTTTCGATAGCAGCCCGGGCCGCCCTGCCTTCGGCATGGACGGACGAGGCATTGCCGCACTGCGTCAGGGCGTGCGCCATCGCTGCCCGGGCAGCGGGACGCAGGGGCGCCGAGGCATTGTGGTCGAGATATGCGCGGTCTGCAGCCATTCGCCTGATTCCTCACCCCTTTTTCCTTGCAAAGGGATGTCCGTTCGTAATATCTGGGTTTCCGCCGCTGCCATCGCGCCGCGCCGCGCGACGATGAGCGGTGTCCAATATTAGAATAATTCTAAAGAGATAGGCCGATCGCGAGGTCGAGTCAAGCTGCCGAGTTCCCCGACCGGCGGCTGTATATAGCACGGAGCAGTGAATGCCTGAGGTGATTTTTACCGGCGAAGATGGACGGATCGAGGGCCGGTTCCACCCGGGAAAGAGCCGTAACGCGCCGATCGCGATCATCCTGCATCCGCACCCGCAGTTCGGCGGGACGATGAACAACCCTGTCGTCTATCAACTCTACTACGCCTTCGCGAACCGCGGCTTCGCCGCCCTGCGCTTCAATTTCCGTGGCGTTGGCCGCAGCCAGGGCGTGTTCGACCACGGCCAGGGCGAACTCTCCGACGCCGCCGCCGCGCTCGATTGGGCGCAGGCCGCGAACCCCGACGCGCGCGCGTGCTGGATCGCAGGCTTCTCCTTCGGCGCGTGGATCGGCATGCAGCTCCTGATGCGCCGGCCGGAAGTGGAAGGCTTCATCTCCATCGCCGCACCCGCGAACCTCTATGACTTTTCGTTCCTTGCGCCCTGCCCTTCGTCGGGCCTGTTCGTGCATGGCGACAAGGACGCGGTGGTGCCGGGCACGGCCGTCGGCACGCTCGTCGAGAAGCTCAAAACGCAAAAAGGCATCGTGATCGAGCAGCAGACCGTGAAGGGTGCAAACCACTTCTTCGACGGCAAGGCGGAAGAGCTGATCGAAGTGGTCGATGAGTATCTCGACCGCCGTTTGCCGAAGACGCGTGAGAGCGCGGCCTAAGGCTTCGCCAGCACGCCGCCGGTGAGCGGCGACTGCACGCCGGTCGTCGTGGGGAACGTGAGCGGCAGACCCTTCACCGAGCGCACGGCGAGATAGGCGAAAGCCTGCGCTTCACGCGCGTCCGACGACCAGCCGACGGCTTCCGCCACTTGCACTGTGGCAAGCAAGCGATCGCGCAGCATTCTCAGTAGCGAGCGGTTACGGGCGCCGCCGCCAGCGACAATCCATGTTGCCGGGATACGGGGGAAGTGCTCGACCGCACGCGCGATGCTCGTGGCAACGCATGCCGTCGCCGTCGCGACTGCGTCCTCCAGCGACAGTTTGTCCAACCCGATGCGCGAAAACTGCGCACGGTCGAGGGACTTTGGCGGTCGCTTCGCGAAATACGGATCGGCGAGGAGACTTCGCACCGCGTCTTCATCGACCTTGCCCTGTGAGGCAAGAATGCCGTCACGGTCGAACCGCCTGCCCGTTCGCGCCGTCACGATGTCATCGATCGGCGCATTGCCCGGTCCCGTGTCAAAGGCGATCGGGTCGGCGTCACCGTCGAGATAGGTCACGTTCGCAACGCCGCCGATATTCAGAACCGCAATCGGCTGTGGCTCGTCGAGTGTGCGAACAAGCGCGCGGTGAAAGATTGGCACGAACGGCGCGCCCTCGCCACCCGCCGCGACATCCGCCGCCCGGAAATCATGAACGACAGGAATGCGGAGTTGGCGCGCGAGCAGCGGGCCGTCGCCGATCTGAACGGTTAGTCGCGCGTCCGGTTTGTGCAGGACGGTCTGGCCGTGGAAGCCCACAACATCCACCGTCTCGCGCGCAATGCCATGCTCGCGCATAAACGCTTCGATCGCCTGAAAATGCGCGCCGGTGACGAGACTTTCGGCTTCCGCGAGCGGACCAGGACGGGCCGAGCGGTCAGTGAGCGAGGTGGCGGCCGCGAGCGCACGCTGCAACAGGAGCCGCTCCTCATTCGGATAGGCGCGGTAGCCCACCGGTCCAAAGCGCGTCACCGTCTCGCCATCGGTCTCGAGGAGCGCCACGTCCACCCCGTCGAAGGACGTGCCGCTCATCGTGCCGATCGCGGTCAGGGTCCTGGAATCGAGCGCCATGCCGCAGGCTTCCTTTGAAACGGGGCACGGACCTGTTACACCAACGGCCCGGCGGCGGCGACCCGCCGCCTCAAGAAATCAACGATTTCAAGGCCATGAGCGAATATCAATCCGATTTCCTGCGCGTCCTGTCGGAGCGCGGCTTCATCCACCAGGTGTCGGAGCCCGACGCGCTCGACGCGCTGGCCAAGGACGGCCGGGTCACGGCCTATATCGGCTTCGACTGCACGGCGCCGTCGCTGCATATCGGCTCGCTGCTGCCGATCATGATGCTCTACTGGATGCAGCAGACCGGCCACCGTCCGATCGCGCTGATGGGCGGCGGCACGACCCGCGTCGGCGACCCATCCGGCAAGGACGAGAGCCGGCAGCTTTTGACCGAAGCGCAGATCGAAAAGAACCTCACCGGTATCCGGGCGATCTTCTCCAAGTTCCTGAAGTTCGGCGACGG
>JAICQA010000471.1 GCA_025929595.1 Xanthobacteraceae bacterium | reverse complement strand
CGCCTCCGGTTCGCTGCGGGCCGGCGCCGCGCGCCTGGACGCCGCGGACGCCGATCGGCCGGAAGGCCGCGCCGCCTCGGCCTCGTCGCGATCGATGATTCGCGCGGTGATGGCGCCGCCGTCGCCGCGATGGGACTCTGTCCTCATCGGCACGCGCAGCGTGCCGAACTGCGACTGCACGACGAACACGGCGAGCACGAAGCTCGCCGCGAGCGACGCGGGCAGCCACCATCGGTGGAAGCGCGGCGCGAGGTCGCGGCGCGCGGCGGCGCGGATGCGCGCGTCGGTCGTCTCCGGCGGCTCACCGCCGGTATCGTCGAGAAGCCTCTGCCAGGGCTCGCGCGGAAACGGCGTCGTGTCGTCTTTCTCGTCCATGTCCTCAGTCCGGTGCGACTTCGCCGAGCGACTGCTTGAGCTTCGTCACTGCGTAGCGCAGCCGGCTCTTCGCGGTCTCCGGGTTCACGCCGGTGGCCTCGCCGATCTCGGCCACCGAGAGCCCGCCCTCGACGTACAGCAGGAACGCGTCGCGTTGTTCCTGCGGCAGGCGCGCAAGCGCCGTAGTCAGCCGCTCGCCAGCCTCGCCCTGGAGCACCTCCTCGAGCGGTTCCGCCGATGCGTCGCCCGCCGCAGCGAGCACGGCCTCGTCGTCCGCCGTCTCGCGCGTTGCGCGCCTGCCGCTGCGCCGCCAGTGGTCCATGCAGCAGTTGTGCGCGATCCGGTACAGCCAGGTCGCGAAACGCGCCTCGGGCCGGTAGCTCTCGCGATGCGCGATCACGCGCGACCAGCACTCCTGGAAGACGTCGTCCGTGGCCGCCGCGTCCGGCACCGAACGGCGGATGAAACGCCATAACGTGCGCCGGTGCCCGTCGTAGAGCGCATCGAACGCCCGCGCATCGCCCGCGGCGTAACGCAACATGAGTTGCGCGTCGGCGTCGCCTTCTCCCATCGCTCGCAACTCTACCCGGAAGGGGCGGGCGTCAGTCTCAAGAACGCCCCGGGGGCCGCAAAAGGGTTCGGTTTTTGCGCAGGAAACGCGCCACGTGGGTGGTCATCGGCGGCGCGGCAGGTCGAGATCGAAGATTTCGCACGCTATAACCCATTGGTTTTAATAGGAAACCCAGACAAGTCGAGTCTTCTTGTCAAAAAGTGCTTGCGTTAGAGTCGGTGTTATAGTTCACTACAACACCAGAGGAGCACATCAGTACATCGGATAAGGAGAGAGTCATGTTCACGATGGTTGCAGAAAGCACTCGGAAGACCTTCAGCGCCGCGGCGGCCATTGCCATCGTCTCGTTCGGCGGGCTGGTGATGGACCAGGCGTACCTTGCAGCCGCCCCGCAGGGCTCGATCGAAATCGGCGAGCTGACCGCGCTCGACGGCCGCGCGACGCTCGCGCAGCTGCCGGAAGTGGTCGTCGTCGCCAAGCGCGAGTCCGCCACGTACTACGCGGCGGCGCAGCTGCCGGAGATCGTGGTGGTCGCGAAGCGCGTGGCCAGCATGGTCGCGAAGGACGACAACGGGCAGCGCACCGCGTCGCCGGCTATCCACGCCGGGTTCTGAGAGTGCTCTGCTAAAGTAGTCTGGTAGCGGGCTAACTCACATCGACACACGCATGGACACCAACTGGACCGACAGCCT
>JAICQA010000299.1 GCA_025929595.1 Xanthobacteraceae bacterium | reverse complement strand
GTGCTGCAGGGCGCCTCGGTCGGCCTTTCCTTCGACCTCGACCTCAGCGGCATGGAGATCATGTTCTGATCGCCTGACTTTCTCCTTCGGCGCCGCCGGAGCGATTCGGCGGCGCTTTGATTCCCGCGCCGTGCGCGGCACCTGCATCCAGTGTGGCGTTAACCTTTTGTTAACCATGCCGGCCCGAGGCTCGCGTCGGGGCGTTTGCAGCTCGAATCGTCTGCGCGGCGGGAAAAGACGCAGACCGGAGGCGCCGTGACTCAAGCGTTACGCGACGACCAGCCAGAGGCCACGCAACTCCCGACGGATCTGCCGTCGTCGACCGTGAGCGAGATCGCGTCGTGGCTTGTCGGCCAGCCGCTCGATGCGGTGGAGCGCGAGCTGATCCGCCACACGCTGGAGAGCTGCGGTGGCGACCGTGCGCTGACCGCGAGCCTGCTCGGCATTTCGCTTCCAACCTTGCGCAAGAAGATCCGCGCCTATTCGGTGCGCGGCGAGGCGCTGCCCGAGTCCTTCGAGCCCGCGCGGGAAATCCCGCAGGCGGCCAATGACGGCGCGCCGGACGTGCAGGAGAGCGCCGCGGAGGAATCTGCGCTCGAAGCAAGGAACGAAAATCTTTCCGGGCCGCAAGCGAGCGGCCCGACTGCCGAGTTGATGATGAGCGAGCCCGAGCCGACGCTCGCCGTGCCCGAACCGGACAACGATCCGCGACTGACGCTGGTCGAAGTCGAAGCGGCGCCAGCGCCGGTCGCGGTGCAAGGCGAAACGGAAATTTCCGAGGCGCCTGCGCCTGAATTTGTGACGACGGGGCCGGAGCCGGTGGTCGAGGCGACGCCGGTCGAACCGGTTGAAACGCCGAAGCTGATCGCGGGAATTGCGGCGCCGCGCGCGAAGCAGAAGCGAAATGTCACGGGGCCCGTCGTGGCTGGCACGTTTGGACTCCTGATAGCGGCGCCAATCGCCTACGGACTGGTCAGCACGCAGGAAAAGAGCACGGCGATCGACGTCGACCGCAACCGCCTCGAAGTGACGGCGATCGAGTCGCCGCGGTTCGAGCAACGCATTCAGGCGCCGGTATGGGTGGCGCCCGCGCGCGCGGCGCAGGCAATGCCGGTCGATATCGCCGCCGACCGGCGCAGCCCTCAGGTCGCGCCGGCGCCCGCGCCGGTGACGGTCGCCGCGTCTCAACCGACCGCGCCTGTGCCGCTCGCAGCGGCCGAAACCCCGATCGTTCCTGCACCTGTGCAGACGGTCGCCGACTTCAATCCCGAGCTGGGCACGCAGATGGAGCTTGGCCCGGTCGATATCGCGGCCGATGTGGCGATGGATCTGGGGCCGGTCAACCGGCTCGCCGATCTGCGCATGGAGCTTTCGCCCGCCGACATCGCCGCCGACACGCGCATGGATGCGGGGCCGGTCAACATCGTCGCCGACGTGCGGATGGAGTTCGTGGACGCGCCGGAGACGACCGGCTCGATTCCGCTTCCGACTTTCTTTGCCGCACCGAAGAATGTGCCTTCGCCGCTGATGCGCGAGGGGCCCGGCGCGCCCGTGCGCCGCGCCGCGCCGCGTCCGGCGCGCGCGCCGGCGCAGGCAGAAGTGCCGCCGCCCGCGGAGACGTTCCCGCTGATTTTCCCCTTCAGCCTGTTCGCGCCGAAGAACGCGCAGACGGGCGCGGCGGCAGTGACAACGCCCCAGCCGCTCGATTGCTGCATCCGCTAAGTAAAAGACAGCTACTCGAGTCTCGCCACGCGCACCTGCGCAGGCCCGGCGATGCCCTTGAGCTCGACCGTGCGCGCCTCGCTGCTCATGTCGGCGTAGGTCGCCATCGACTCACTGAACAGGATTTCGCCGGGGCCCGCCGCCGCCGCAAGACGCGCGCCGACATTCATCGTGTCGCCCAGCACCGCGAACTCGTAGGAGTCGCCCGCGCGGCCGAGCGAGCCGACGAAGGCCTCGCCGCAGTGGACGCCGATGCCGATCGAAAGCCACGGCGTCTTGCCTTCGCCGTGCCCGGTAACGCGCAACAGTTCTAGCGCGGCTTGCGCGGCGACGCGCCGGTAGTCGTCGCCGGTCAGGCCCGGAAAATAGAGCCCGATCACCTCGTCGCCGACCATCTTGTCGACGACGGCGTCGGTGGCGCGGAAAACCTTCGTGGCCGCGAGATAGAAACGCTGCATCAGCGCTCCGAATTCCGTCGGCCGCATGGACGACGCAAGTTGCGTGGAGCCGCGCACGTCCGCGAAGAGCGTGGCGATGTCGAGCTCCGCGCCGCCGCGCTGCTGGCGGAACATCGTCTCGCACAGTTCGCAATAATGCGGATTGCGATGCCAGGGCCCGCGGCCCATCAGGCGCGCCAGCGGCGCCGCCACGCCTTCGAATGGTGCGAGGCAGATGCGGCAGCGCACGTCGGCGAGCGGCGCGATGAATTTGAAGAAAGCGCGCCCGCGCTGCAGCTTCTTGACCTCGCCGGTGAAGACGGAGCGCCACAGCGGGTTGATGCGCTCGAAATGCTCTTCCGGTTGGGTCATGCGGTCCTAAGCGGTCTGGCCGGGCAATCCTGCTCCCGCAGCGCGGCGGCGGCAACCGCGGGGTTACCAAACGCTCTACTTGACGGTGATCGCATAGCTGCGGCTGAAACTCGCGCCTTGTGGAGAGATGCTTTCCACCGAAACGTAGTCGGTGCCGAGAAATCCGGCACGGGACGTGTAGCGGACTTCGACTCCCGGCACCCGCCGCGAGTTGCAGACGTGGCGGATATTGCTCGCGGGAAAGGTCGGGAAGCCCGTAGTCCTCGTCACCGAAACGCGGCCGTTCTGCGGCTGGGAGATGATACGCACTTCCGCATAGCCGTGGTTCGTGCAGTCGGGCGCGGTGTTGTAAACGAAATTCAGAATGACCGGCTTGCCGGAAACCGCGACCTTGAAGCTTTGTTGCGCGATGGCCGGACTCGCGAATAGCAGCGCGACAAGCACAGTAAGCCAGAGACGCATGCGTTTGATCCCCTGAACGATCCCCGCATCATCATACGCAATCGCGGGCGGGCGGGTAGGGGCGGACAATGCCCCTTGACAATTTTCGATCTATGACTTAATTCCTAGTTCGCCTTGCTCTCGGCTTTGAAAGGGCCGAGGGCAGGGCGGGCACGGTTCGCGCGAACCGGGCCGATGGAGCGCCGGGAGGCGCAGCGCCCTACGTCACTGGGCGCGCGCGCCCCGCAGCGGCAGGTCCTGGTAACAGGGCTTCGCCGTGGGCGCGATCAAACGGGTCCTCGCAAGGCCCGTAGGGGTGCCTCGCAAGCACCCTGGCGCCTCCCGGCGCTCCATTTCCCTTTCGGGGGAACGGAAAAATGGGACAGGCGAGCCCGGCCGCCTTCAAGACGCCGGGACGCGGAGCGTTGGCTACGGCTGTTTGACAGGTGAACTTCGGAGCGGCGTCGCGGTCTTGCCGCGCACGCGCGCGGAGCGCACGCTTGATCCGTGCCCCAGCGCGGGGCGCGATGAAAAACAGGGAGAAGGGCCGATGCCGTTATACCTGAC
>JAICQA010000430.1 GCA_025929595.1 Xanthobacteraceae bacterium | reverse complement strand
GAGCCTGTGAGGATTTTGGGCTGCCTGACGGGAAGCGATGTGATTCACTTCGCCGCAAAGCGAGATGATTCGATGGCGAGCGAAGCACGGTTTATTCGGGCCGACCGGTCGCAGACGCGGTGGGACTTTGTGGATCTGGATGCTCTGATACCACGCGACCATCGCGCCCGCATCGTGATGAGCTTTGTGGAGAGCCTGGACCTCTCGGCGCTGTACGACGCGATCAAGGCGCGCGAAGGGGAGCCCGGACGCCCGCCCTCCGATCCGGCCATTCTGCTGGCCTTGTGGCTTTACGCGACGATTGATGGCGTAGGTTCGGCCCGGCAGCTTGAACGGCTTGCGCAACACGATCCGGCGTACCGCTGGATCGCCGGCGGCGTGCCGCTCAACTATCACGGACTTGCAGACTTCCGGGTGGAGCATGTGGAGGTGCTGGATCGGCTGCTGACCGAGAGCGTGACGGCGCTGATTGCCGAGGGGATTGTGTCGCTGGCCGAGATTGCGGTCGATGGCACCAAGGTACGAGCCAATGCGAGCCGGGACTCGTTCAAGAGCGGCAGCAAGCTTGAGCGATCGGCGCTGCCGTCGAACAACGGCTGACGACGCTCAAGGCCGAGATCGAGAGCGATCCCGAGGCATCGACGCGCCGTAAGCGGGCGGCGCAGGAGCGCGCGGCACGGGAGGTGAAGGAACGTGCGGAACGCGCGCGGGCGGCGCTCGACCGGGTGCGGGCCGAGAAGGAGAAGCGGGCCAAGACGCACCCGCAGGACGAGGCGAACAAGAGGTCCGCGCCGAAGGTCTCGCTCAGCGATCCCGAGGCGCGCTGCATGCGCTTCCCGGACGGGGCGATCCGCCCGGCCTACAATGCCCAGATCGCAGCCACGCCCAGGCACGGCATCATTGTCTCGGTGGCGATGACCGACCGCCGCAACGACGCCGGTCTGGCAGCGCCGATGGTCGACGATATCGTGCGGCGCTATGGCAAGGCACCCAACAACCTGCTCGTCGACACCCATTACGCCACGGCGGAGGACATTGCCGCGCTGGCGCAGCATGCGGCGGGGCCGGTCAGGGTCTATGCACCGCCTCCAGCGGAACGTGACGATGTCAAACCCGCAACGCTCGCCAAACGGGCAAAGCAGCGGGCGCGCGAACCGGACAGCGTCAAGGAGTGGCGCGACCGGATGGCCACGCCAGCCGGCCAGGAAGTGTATGGGCTGCGCAAGCTCATCGAGCGGATCAATGCCAACCTCAAGAACCATGGCTTCGGCTTCATTCCGGTTCGCGGGCTGATCAAGGCCAAGGCCGTGGCGCTCTGGCATGCGCTCGCCAACAACCTGCTGGCAGCGCACAGGCTGCGGGCGAACGCCGCATGATGCGGCATCGGCGGAGCGACAAGATGAGGTCATAGCGTCGGCAGCCCAATGGCTACATCCCGCCCCCTGTCGGCGGCGAGAAAACATCCTTGCCAAATCCCCCATTTCCTTCACAGGCTCGCAAGCGGGGGCCCATAACCACAAACCCATCGAGGGTACTCGGAGTATGGGTCCCCGCCTTCGCGGGGACGACTACTGAGAACGTTGCTACAGCGACTGCTGAGAACGTTGCTACAGCTTCGGCTTGATCCCGACAATCTTCGCCGTCTTCGCAAGCTCCTCGGCCTGCTCCTTGATCGCTTGGGCGAACTCGGCCGCGCCGCCGGCCCGCACCAGTTGACCGGTCGCCTCCAGCCGCTTCGTGACCTCCGGGTCGGCCACGGCCTCCTTCACGTCGGCCGCAATCCTCTCGCGCAACTCCGCAGGCACGACCGGCGGGCCGAACAGCCCGACATTGCCGTCGAAGGTCAGCATGGGGAAACCGGCTTCGGTAACGGTCGGAACGTCGGGCAGTGCCGGCGCGCGCTCGCGATTGGTCACGGCAACCAGCTTGACGCGGCCGGCCTGCGCCTGCGACCGCGCAATGGCAAAGGCGG
>JAICQA010000063.1 GCA_025929595.1 Xanthobacteraceae bacterium | reverse complement strand
GGCGCCAGAGGGCCAGGCTGACATCAAGACCGCCGTGCGCTGGTTCCGCATGGCAGCCGAGCGCGGGGTGCGAGACAGCCAGTACAATCTCGGTGTGCTGTACGCCCGCGGTCTCGGGGTCGAGCAGAATTTCGCCGAGTCGTATCGCTGGTTCGCGGTCGCGGCCAATCAGGGCGATGTCGACGCCGGCAAGAAACGCGACGACGTCGCCAAGCGGCTCGACGTGCAGACACTCGTGGCGGCCAAGCTCGCGGTGCAGACCTGGGCGCCGGCCAAGATCGAGCCGGCGGCGAATGAGATCGCCCTGAAGCCCGAATGGGAGCAAACCGGCTCCCCGGTACGAAAGCGTTCAGTCAAAAAATAAACGCTAAATTCGCCGGTTTGATTGACAATATAGGGCAGCCGCATGTTCATGCGGCTGCGCCGCTTTTAGTGGCGCCAATCCCGCCGGATCCCTCGGGATCGCGCTGCAAGGCCCTGCCATCGTGTCGATCTATCTTCCGATCGCCGAGCTGCCGGTCAATTTGCTTCTCATCCTCGGCCTCGGGGTCGCGGTGGGATTCATCTCGGGCATGTTCGGGATCGGCGGCGGATTTCTGATGACACCGCTGCTGATCCTTGTCGGCATCCCGCCCGCGGTCGCGGTCGCCAACGTGCCGACTCACATGGCGGCCTCGTCGATGTCCGGCGCACTGACCTATTGGCGCCGCAAGCTGGTCGATTTCGGCCTGGGTCTCGTCCTGCTGTCAGGCGGACTCTTGGGCACCGCCATCGGCGTCTGGGTGTTTTCGATCCTGTTGCGGCTCGGACAGCTCGACCTGGTTGTCGGCCTGTCCTACGTCATCCTGCTCGGCATCGTCGGCGGCATCATGCTGACGGAAAGCGTGCGCGCGATTGTGCGCGCGCATCAGGGCGAGTCGCCGGTGGTGCGGCGACCGGGCACGCATGCCTGGTTTCACGGCTTGCCGCTCAAGCTGCGCTTCCGCCAGTCGCGCATTTATGTGTCCGCGATCCCGATCACGGTGATCGGATTCCTGATCGGCTTCTTCGGCGCGATCATGGGCATCGGCGGCGGCTTCCTGCTCATTCCGGCGCTCATCTATCTCATGCGCGTGCCGACGACCGTCTCGGTCGGCACATCGCTTTTCCTGACGCTCTGCACCATGATTATCGCGATCGTGCTGCACGCGGCCGAGAACGGCACGGTGGACGTCGTGCTCGCGATCGCGCTGATGATCGGCGGCGTCATCGGCGCGCAGTTCGGCGCCCGGGCCGGCCAGGCAATCCGCGCCGAGCGGCTGCGTCTTTTGCTCGGCCTGCTCGTGATCGCGGTGGCGGTCCGTTTCGCGGTCAATCTCGTCGTGCCGCCGGAGGAAATGTTCACGATTCTCAGCGCGGATCATCTGCAATGACCGCGCGCGGGCGAAAATTCATGCTGTTCGTTCCGGCGGCGGCGATTTTCCTGCTGCTTGCCGCGCCGCTCGCGGCCGAGCGGCTTGTCATGTCCGTCTCCACGCATCGCGTGCTGATAACGTCGAACTTCACTGGCACGGAAGTGGTGGTCTTCGGCTCGATCGAGGACGAAGACGGCGTGCCGCCACGCGCGTCCTATGACGTGGCGATCACCGTGCGCGGGCCCGCGCAGACCTATATCGCGCGACGCAAGGCGCGCGTGCTCGGCATCTGGGTCAATGCGGAATCGCGGCAATTCATCGACGTTCCGTCCTATCTGGCCGTCATGACGAGCCGGCCCCCGGCGGAGCTCGGCCCGCCCGACTTCCTGCGCCGGAACAAGATCGGCATCGTCAACCAGACCTTCCAGCAGCGCATCGGCGGCGATTTCGGCGACGTCGTCCCGCAGGACCCATTCCGCGTGGCATTTCTGCGCGTGCGCATGAACGAAGGGCTCTTTTATGAATCTCCAGCCGGCGTCACATTCCTGACGCCGCGGCTCTTCCGCGCCACCGTGCCGATTCCCGGTATCGCACCGACGGGTACGTATCAGGTCGAAGCGCTGCTTCTCTCCGGCGGCGAAGTGATCGCCCGCGAAACGACCGCCATCGAGGTTCTGAAGACCGGCTTTGAGGAATTGCTCGCGAGCGCCGCCCGCGAATACGGCCTGCTCTATGGCCTTGCGACGGCGCTGCTCGCACTCGGCACAGGCATCGCAGCCAACTTCATGTTCCGCCGCGACTGACCCGCGCTCTTGTTTTAGCCTCGATGGAACCCTATTTGGCCGTGCGCGTGCTCGCGTGCTAGACGGGCGCGCTTGCCGCGGGAGTGGTCGATGGCGAACGGTTTGGACAGATTTTTCGGCGGGTCGCCCGGCTGGGTGATCGTGCGGCTGATTCTGCTGTCGATCGTGATCGGCGTGCTCCTGTCGGCACTCGGCCTCGACCCGTGGAATATCGTCGAGAGCGTCGAGCGGCTGATCCGCTGGATTTACAATCTCGGCTGGGATGCGGTCGAATGGATCTGGCGCTATTTCGTACTCGGCGCCGTGCTCGTCATCCCGATCTGGCTGATCGTGCGCTTCTTCCGTACGGCGCGCGGCAGCTAATGGACCATTTTCCGCTCGCCTTACTCTCTCACATCCGCTCCGACAATTTCCGAAATCGCGCGGTGACCGTCCCTGGCGAGGCGTTCGCCCAAGCCGTTCTTGATCGACTGCACCAATCCGAAGCCTTTGTAGGTGAGCGCTGTGTAGAGTTGCACAAGCGCCGCGCCGGCGCGGATCTTGCGCCACGCCGCGTCCGCTGAGTCGATGCCGCCGACGCCGACAAGCGGAAAGGCGTTTTCCACGCGCTTGTAGGTTTCGCTCAGCATCCAGGTTGAGAGCGCGAACAGCGGCTTGCCAGAGAGGCCGCCTTCCTCGCGCGCATTCAGATCGCGCAATTCCTTCGAGCGCGAAATCGTGGTGTTGGAGACGATCATACCGTCGATGCCGCGCTTCTTCGCCACCAATACAAGTTCGTCGAGCTCCTGAAGCGAGAGATCGGGCGCAATCTTGAGCAGCAGCGGCTTGCGCAGCTTCGCACGGTCGCGCGCATCGACGGCACGCGCGAGCAGATCATCGAGCACGGCGCCTGCCTGCAACTGACGCAAGCCGGGCGTATTGGGCGAGGACACGTTCACCGTGAGATAGCTGGCGAAGGGGGCAAGCGCCTCGATGCCGGCGGCATAGTCGGCGATTCGATCCTTGCTGTCGCGGTTCGCGCCGACATTGACGCCGACGATGCCGACCCGGCCGGCGCGGCCGTCGAGACGTCGACGCGCGGCTTCCATTCCGTCGTTGTTGAAGCCGAGGCGATTGACGAGACCGTCGTCGGCCGGCAGGCGGAAAACACGCGGGCGCGGATTGCCGGACTGCGGGCGGGGGGTGACGGTGCCGATTTCGACAAATCCGAAGCCGGCGCGGAGCGCTGCGTCGGGCACTTCGGCATTCTTGTCGAACCCCGCCGCGAGGCCGACCGGGTTCGGAAAATCGAGACCGAGGGCGGAGACGCGCAATCTTGGGTCGTCGCGGCCAGCCAGGATCGGAAATACGCCAAGCGCACGCACGGCGAGACCATGAGCGTCCTCGGGGTCGAGACGCCGGGCGATGGGGAGCGCGAGATCGAGGAGCTTCAGCACGGGCGGAACCGGCAAGGACGATTCATGCTGTATCGCCGCGCCTCGGCCGAGGCAAGGCACGGGAACCCCGATGCTCGCATAACGCGCATGAAATTGAGCCTTGATCGCCAGCCGCAAACCCTATAGGTCCCTATTCCTACATCGGGCGAAATTCCGGCAAATCGGCGAGGACAGCATGGCCACCCTCACCCATCCCCAGGTTTGGAACGCAATCGACCGTCTCGCGGCCCGCTACGGCTATTCGGCATCGGGACTGGCGAAGAAAGCCGGGCTCGATCCGACCTCGTTCAACAAGTCGAAACGGATCACCCCCGAGGGCCGGCCGCGCTGGCCTTCGACCGAATCGATCGCGAAGATCCTGCACGCGACCGGCGCCGGGATCGACGAATTCATGTCGCTCCTGCAGCGCAAATCGAAGCGGACGGGCACGCGCCCGGTCCCGCTGATCGGCTTCGCGCAAGCCGGCTCCGGCGGATTTTTCGACGACGGGGGATTTCCGGTCGGTTCCGGCTGGGACGAGGTTTCGTTTCCCGACGTGGACGACGAGAACGCCTATGCGCTCGAAGTCTCGGGCAATTCCATGGAGCCGCTGTATCGGAAGGGCGATCTCCTTGTCGTGTCCCCGAACGCGAAGCTGCGCGCGGGTGACCGCGTGGTCGTGAAGACGAAGTCCGGCGAGGTGCTGGCCAAGGAATTGAAGAAGCGCACGGCCAAGGCCGTCGAGCTGCGCTCGCTCAATCCGTCGCACAAGGACCGCGTGCTGCCCGCATCCGACGTGATCTGGATCGCCCGCATCATGTGGGCGCGGCAGTAAGCCGCTAGCTGCTAGCCGACGGCGCGGCGGCGCGAGTCTTCGACGCCTGCCGGCATCCCCGCCTGATCGCCCGAGACTTCGCGCGGCTGATCCTCGAAGCTCATCACGCGCGGCGACGGGCGGCGATTGAGCAGGAGCCGTGTCACATCCGGCCGCGAATAATGTCCGGCCGGGTCGGCGGCGGATTTCGCGATCGAGATCATGCCAAGATCCATCTCGGCGATGACGAGTCCTTCCTTCGTCTCGGGAAGCCCGTCGCCGATCGGGGCGCCGTCGGGACCGAACACGCGCGAAAAGCCGCCGCCGGCCTTCAGGAACATCTGCTTGTCGGGCGCATCGCACAGCATCTCGACCATCTCGTCGGAAACGGTGGCGCAGGACGCCACGACGAAGCACTGGCCTTCGGCGGCGTACATCTGGCTCGCCGCGGTGTTCAACTCAGGCCCCAACGCGTACGCCATGCCGCGATAGAGACTGAAACTCGGCCAGGACGCGATGTGGATCTGCTCGTTCATCGAATACATGGCGTATTTGGTGAGCGGCTGCAGGTGCTCCCAGCAGCACAACGCGCCAATGCGGCCGATGGCGGTGTCGAAGACCTCGAGGTCGGAGCCGTCGCCCTCGCCGAACACGGTGCGCTCGACGTGAGTGGGCTTCAGCTTCTTGCGGCGCGCGATGACGACGCCGTCGGGCCCGTAAATCCACTGCGCCATGTAGAGCGAGCCGCCGACCTTCTCGCTCAGGCCGAGCACGACGTGAATCCGGTTGCGGCGCGCGGCGTCGGCAATGGCCTTGTCCTCCGGCCCGCCGGCCATGGGGGAATTCGCATGATAGCGGCCGACAAAGGCCATGCCGTGCGCGGGCGCGGCGAGCCAGATCCACCACGGATAACCGGGCAGCCAGGTCTCCGGAAAGGCGACCAGCTTCGCGCCGGCCTTGCCGGCTTCGTCGATCAGCGCGACCGCCTTTTTCGTCGTGGCCGCCATGTCGAGAAATACGGGCGCGGCCTGCACCGCGGCGACCTTGAACGGACCGGACATATGAACCCCCGTCATGCGGCGCCGCACCGGGCGGCGCTTTCATGCTATTGTCGCGCGGCCGTGGCGGGACCGCTTGCGCAGGCGGGACGACGGCTTGACGATTTGGGCCAAGCGGACCGGCAAGCATGTCGGAAATCCTGACTACCGATTGCGTCAAGGCTTCGCAGGCGCTCGCCTATTGGACGGACCTCATCTGCGGGGTCTATGTCGGGCTCGACTGCGAAGCGCCGCGACGCGGCCATTTTCATTCGCAGATCCGGCGGTTCGATCTGCCTGCGATCCGCCTCACCGAGGTTGGCGGATCGCCGCAGCACGTCACGCGCTCGAAACGTCGGCTGGCGCGCTCGCCGAGCGACGATTTTCTCATCAATCTCCAACTCAGCGGGCGCTCGAAGGTGGTGCAGGACGGGCGCGTGGCCGAAACGGCGCCGGGCGATCTCGCGCTCTATGACGCAAGCCGTCCGTACGAACTGCTCATGGACGAGCCCTTCCGCATGGTCGTCTTCCAGATCGCGAGGCCCATGCTGCGGCAGCGCCTGGCGGAGCCCGAGCGCCTGACGGCGCGGCGAGTGGCGGGCGACGCGGGCTTCGGACTCGCGGCGTCGCGCTTCCTGCGCTCGGTACCGGCGGCGTCCGAAGTCGATGCCGCGGGAGGCGGGCTGCTCGAACGGCATGTGCTCGACATTCTTTCGACCGCGTTTGGCACATCGGCGGGCGCGACCGTTCAGGGCGACCGGCAAAGCGCGCGGCTGGTTGCGGCGAAGGCGCAGATCGACCGCTCGTTTTCCGATCCTTGCTTCGGGCGAGAGGAGCTGGCCGCGTCCCTCGGCCTGTCGTTGCGCGGACTGACGCGGCTGTTCGCGCTCGAAGACGACACGCCGTCGGCCTATCTCCGGCGGCGGCGCCTCGAGCGCTGCCGCGCCGACCTCGCATCACCGGCGATGGATCGCTTCAGCGCCACGGACATCGCGCTATCGCATGGGTTCAACGATTCGGCGCATTTTAGTCGGATCTTCCGCGACGCCTTCGGCGAAACGCCCACGCATTACCGCGCACGAACGAAGGCGGAGCGGAACTAGCGCTTTAATCCGCTCATTCCCGCGCAAGCGGGAATCCAGAACGGCTTGTTCCCTGGGGCCTCGGCTGGGTCCCCGCTTCCGCGGGGACGAGCGAGAACCTTCAGGCCGAACGCGCGAGCGCCCCGTCGATCATCGCGACCGTGTTGTCGATGCCGTAGACGGCCACGAACGAGCCGAAGCGCGGGCCTTTCTCCTGCCCGAGCAGCACCTGATACAGCATGTTGAACCAGTCGAGCGAAACGCCCGGCTTGCCGTCCCTGGCCTTCTTGTTGTGGTCGAGGAACGGCTCGCGGCGGCCGATCTCATAGACCACGTCCTGAATCTGCGCGGCGTCCGCGCCGGGCGACAGGTTCGCCAGCGCATCGCGTAGGTCCGAGAGCGCCTTGCGCTCTTCCGCCGCCGGCTCGCGGAACTTCTTCTCGGGCAGGACGAAGTCACGGAAATACTGGATGGCGTATTCGACAAGCCTGCCGAGCTTCGGATGGGTCGCGGGCGTGACGCCAGGCCGGTAGCGACCGATGAAGCCCCAGAGCGTCTCGGCGTTCTCCGCGTTCGACGAGGAGACGAGCGTTAGCAGCATCTGGAACGACACGGGCATGTCCGCCTGCGGCGGGTTGCCGGAATGGATGTGCCACACCGGATTGCCGAGCCGCTGCTTCCACTCCTGCTTCGGATAGGCCTCGAGAAACTGCTGATACTCGTCGACCTGGCGCGGGATGACGTCGAAATAGAGCCGCTTCGCCGCCTTCGGCTCGCGGTACATAAAGAGCGAGAGCGACTCCGGGCTCGCGTAGCGCAGCCACTCGTCGATGGTGAGGCCGTTGCCCTTCGACTTCGAAATCTTCTGGCCCTTCTCGTCGAGGAAGAGCTCGTAATTGAAGCTTTCCGGCGGCTCGGCGCCCAGCGCGCGGGCGATCTGGCCGGAGAGCTTCACGGAGTCGATCAGGTCCTTGCCCGCCATCTCATAGTCGATGCCGAGCGCGACCCAGCGCATGGCCCAGTCGGGCTTCCATTGCAGCTTCACGCGTCCGCCGGTGACCGGGGTTGTCACACGCTCTTTCGTGTCGGGGTCTTCGTAAGTGATCGTGCCGGCCTTTACGTCGTGCGCAACGATCGGCACCTGCAACACATCGCCGGTACGCTCGGATACGGGCAAGAACGGCGAATAGGTCTGCGCCCGCTCCTCGCGCAGCGACGGGAGCATGATCTCCATCACCTTCTCGTAATGCGCGAGCATCTTGAGGAGTGCGCTGTCGAACATCCCCGCCTTGTAACAGGCGGTCGACGACAAGAATTCGTACTCAAAGCCGAACTGGTCGAGGAACGCGCGCAGCCGGGCGTTGTTGTGCTCGCCGAAGCTCGGATGCGTGCCGAATGGATCGGGCACCTTGGTCAGCGGCTTGTTCAGGTACTTTGAAAGCAGGTCCTTCTGCGGCACGTTATCGGGGACCTTACGGAGCCCGTCCATGTCATCGGAAAAGGCGATCAGCCGGGTCTTGATCTTGTCGTCGGTGAGCACGCGGAACGCATGGCGCACCATCGTGGTGCGCGCGACTTCGCCGAAGGTGCCGATATGCGGCAGGCCCGACGGCCCGTAGCCGGTCTCGAAGATCACCTCGTCCTTCGGCTTGCGCTTCAGGCGCGCGACCAGCTTCTTCGCCTCCTCGAACGGCCAGGCATTCGAGGTTTCGGCGGCGGTGCGAAGGTCGGCGGCGATCGTTGCGGTGTTCATTTATTTGCTCCGCGCGTTTGCTAGCGCAGTTCGGCGCGGCGTTCCAGTTGCGAGATCAGTAGTAGCCGACCGGGAAATACCGCAGATAGAGATCGGCGATCACGCCCTTCTCCCACAGCCTGAACAGCGCGTGGTTGATGGCGAGGCGCAACGCGTCGTTCTCGCGGCGGACGGCGATGCCGACGCCTTCGCCGAAAAAGCGGCTTTCGGTGAAAGGCCCGCCGCGGAAGGCGCAGCAGCCGCCGGAGCCCGAGCCGTTCAGCCAGAAGGCGAGCGCGATGCCGTCGGCGAAGACGAGATCGGCGTCACCCGTCCGCAAGGCATTGAGCGCGGCTTCGAGGTTCGGCTGCGCGCGGATCGCCACCTCGGCGAAGAACGCCCGCAGATATGCCTCATGCGCGCTGCCGCCGACAACCGCGACACGGCGGCCGGCAATCGTCTCGGGCGTCACGTCGGCGGGCGGAAAATCCTTCGTCGCCACGAAACGTGCCGGCGTGCGGTAGTAGCGATCGGAAAAGGCCACACGCTTGCGCAAGGACGGGGTGATGGCGAGCGAAGCCACGACCGCATCGCCACGATTTTCCTCCAGCGCTTCGACCAGCGTATCGAAGCGACGGACCTGAATCGTGCAGGTCAGCGAAAGCTCGGTGCAGATCGCGCGAGCGAGGTCGACGTTGAACCCGATCGGCTGTCCGTCCGGTCCCTTGAAGTTGAACGGCGGATAATCTTCCTCGGTGAGAAATCGGATGGCGTTGAGACGCGCCAGATCGGGCCGCTCGGGACGGCGGTTCGGATCCCAGAAGCCGGGCACGGTGACCTTGCTCGATGCCTGCGCGAGCGCGAATCCCGACGGGACGAGCAAGGCGAGCACCAGGACCACCAGAAGGCAAAGCCTTCCAGACGCGCTCCTCAGCATCTCGCGCCGCAACAGCCGCATGTTCGATTCCTGAATGGGCGGCGAATGTCACCGCCGCGACAGGCTTTGTAAACCTGCTACACTACTCAGGATAGTAGTAGGGCGTTGAGGCATGTCGGGGGCGGCGGCCGAATCCGGGCAGGGGCAGCCGCGGGCGCGCAGGGAATCGCGGCCGCGGCCGGTTTCTGTTCAGCCAGCAGTGCGCCACGCTGCCGCGATTCAGGAACTTCCGGTTGAACTTGCCGCATTTGAAAACGTGCTGGACCCGGCGGTTCTGGACGCCGCCGCACGCCGGGCGGAGCGGCTTGGCGTCGGCGGCGACGAAGTGCTGCGTTGCGCGGGCATCCTTTCGCCCCAGCAGATCGCAACGGGGATTGCGGCCAGACTCGGGATCGCCGTCGATCCGCTTTCACGGCCCCTCGCGCTACGCGAGCTGGAAGCGGCTTGCGCCGGCGTTCTCCTCAAATACGAGCAGAGCGAACCGATCCTTACGGTTGCCGCGCGAGGAACCGGCATCCGCTGGCTTGCCGAGCGCCTTGCGGAAGACCCGGACGCGCGCGCGGGACTGCGCATCGCGGCGCCCGAGCCGCTGGGCGAACATGTACGCGAAACCGCTGCAAACGAACTCGCGCAGGAGGCGGTGTATGGGCTGCGAGACCGACGGCCCGACCTGTCGGCCATGCGCTACGGCTGGTCGTCACTGCGGGCGTTCGGAATTTTTACGCTCGCGGCCGCATCGACGGCAGCGTTCCTTGCTCCGACTGCCACGCTGATCGCGACCGAGTATCTACTCGCTTTCTGCTTCATCTCGTGGACCCTGCTGCGGCTGCTCGCCTGTGCCTGTCCGCGGCGGGAAAAATTCGCGCTGCAGCTTTCCGACCAGCAACTGCCGATCTACACGATCATCGTGCCCCTCTATCGCGAGGCGCCGGTGGCGGCCAAGCTCGTCGAGGCGTTGAAGCGGTTGCGCTATCCGCGCGAGAAGCTCGACATCAAGCTCGTGCTGGAAAAGAACGACGAGGAAACGCGCGAGGCGGTCGCGCGGCTCAAGCTGCATGCGCCGTTCGAAATCATCGCGCCGCCGAGCATCGGCCCGCAGACCAAGCCGCGGGCGCTGGCCGCGGCGCTGCCCTTTGCGCGCGGT
>JAICQA010000371.1 GCA_025929595.1 Xanthobacteraceae bacterium | reverse complement strand
TCGGCATGGGCGAGCTTCTGGCGGCGCTGTACACCGCCGGCTTCATGTTCGTCTTGCTGGTCTCCGCCTTCCTCTACTTCAAGCACGTACTGAAAGACCCGGACGTGCAAGACCAGACGTTGTTCGGCAACGTCGTGCTGAGCATCGAGACGCATGCCGACATGACATCCTACCTGACGCTTCTGCTGGCGACGCTCGGCATCATGATCGGACTCTTCACGGTCACCGGCTTCATCAACCGCATGGGCGGCATCCTGCTCGAGCTTGGCAGCTGGAACATCCTGGCCATGATCGGCATGGCCTATGCGTTCGGCTGGCTGGTCGGCGCCGGCCTGCCGCCGACCGCGACCTACATCATCGGCGCGGTCGTCATCGTCGGGCCGCTCGTGAAGCTCGGCGTAGACCCATGGGTCGCGCACTTCTTCGTCTTCCTGCTTTCGGTCTGGGGCGAGCTGTCGCCGCCGACCTCGCTCACCGCCGCGATCTCCGCGCGCATCGCCGAGGCTTCCTTCATGCGCACCATGTGGGAAGCGTTGAAAATCTGCCTGCCGCTCACGCTGATGACCTTCGCGATCTTCGCGCGCTCCGACATGGTGGTGGTGACCGGTTGGGCGCAGATCGCGGCAACCGCACTCGTCATCATCGGCACCTGCGGCACCGCCTTCGCCATGTTCGGGCGCTTCAGTACCAGTGTTGCCGTCGACCTTGCGCTGCGGCTGCTGCTGGCGCTCCTCTCGCTGGTGACGCTGATGCACCCCGACGAAATGTATGCGGCGCCCGCCGCGGGGCTGGCACTCATCGGCATCCTCGCCGGCATCTGGCGCCATCGGCAGGTCGCACCGCCGCCGCTCGGATCGCTGAAGGATGAGGAAGTCACCGTACGGGGCGGCGCGGACCTCGATCACATGGCAGCCGAGGCAAGGCGCGACCTCGGCTGAGCGCCGGCCCGCCTTTCGCCGTTGATCTTGGGCGATCCCGCGAGGGATCGCCCATTTTACAGGTGATTCCGCGTCTTTTCGCTTCTTGACAGGTTCCGTCCCTTGTGCGAACGAACGTTCGCTCGCATATATTGCGACGCACCATCAGGGACCTGAATCATGAGCCGCACCGCTGCCGTCCGGCCGGCCGACCGCCGCGAGGAAATCCTCGATGCGGCCCAGCGCTGTTTCGCGCGCGCGGGCTTCCACCAGACCTCCATGCAGGAGATCTGCGCGGAAGCGCGCATGAGCCCCGGAGGGCTCTACCGCTACTTCGCGTCAAAGGAAGCGATCATCGCCGGCATTGCCGAGCGCGACCGCGCCGACGTGGCCGAACAGTTTCGCATTATGCGCGAAGCGCCCGACTTCTTTCAGGGCCTCGAGATGGCAGCGCGCCATTACTTCGTCGAGCGCCCGCTCGACGAAGTCGTGGTCTGCGCCGAGATCATGTCCGAGAGCCGAAGGAGCGCCGAAGTCGACCGCATCCACACGGCGATCGAAGCTGACGTGAAAAAGGGCCTGATCGAGTTGCTTCAGGAGGCCGCCGCGACCGGCGCGGTCAGCAAGAAGATCGATTTTGAGGCCACCGCCAACATCCTGATGGCGATGGGCGACGGCTTTGCGTGGCGGCGGGCCGCCGACAAGTCGTTCGACGCCGAAGCCGCGCTGCCGCTTGCCATGACCATGATCCGCGCCATTCTCGCCGACAAGGAGTCCGCACAATGAAAGCCAGTCGCATCGGAGCGGTCGGCCTGTTCGTCGCCGCCGCAGCCTGGATCGGCTCGGGTTATCTGCTGCCGCATGAAACACCGGAAAGCACCGCCGCGATTTCCAGCCAGACGGCGGCGGACAAGCCGTTCCGCGTCTCGACCATGCAGACTCAGGTCGTGCCGCACAGCGCCAAGCTGGTGCTGTCGGGCCGCACCATGGCCGACAAGAAAGTGGCGATCGCCGCGCGCACCAACGGCGTGATCACCGAGCTGCGCGTAAAGCGTGGCGACCGCGTGAGCAAGGGTGAAGTGCTCGCGGTGCTCTCGGATGAGGCGCGCGACGCACGCGTGATTGAGGCGCGCGCGAGATACGATCAGAAGCGCCGCGAGCGGCAAGCGCGCGAGTTGCTGATCGAAAAGGGTACGCTCCCCCGGCTCAACCTGCTCGATCTTGAAGCGCAGGAGAAGGCGGCGGAAGCCGCACTTGCTGCGGCGGAAGCCGAACAGGCGCGCGGCCAGTTGGTTGCTCCGTGGAGCGGTATCGTGAACTCCGTCACCGCCGAACTCGGACAGAGCATGAACGGGACCGCTCCGGGTACATCAGCCGAAATCGCACAGCTGATTTCACTCGATCCCATTCTGGCGGTCGTCGAAGTGTCGGAGCGCCGTCTGCACGGACTGAAAGTCGGCTCGCCGGCGGAAATTCGCCTGGTCACCGGCGAGGTGGCGCCCGGCAAGATCCGCTACATCTCCAAGAGCGCGAGCGACACGACCCGCACCTATCGCGTCGACATCGAGGCCGCCAATCCGGACCTGAAAATCCCCGATGGAATCACCGTCGAAGTCGCGGTGTCGCTCGAGCCGAAGCCCGCGACCGAATTGCCGCGTTCGGCGCTGATTTTCTCGGCCGGCGGCGAGCTCGGCGTGCGCGTCGTGCGCGACAACAACACGGTCGCCTTCGCGCCCGTGACGATCTCCGAGGACGGCCAGCAGACCATGTGGGTGGCGGGCGTTCCGGACGGCGCGCGCGTGATCGTGC
>JAICQA010000065.1 GCA_025929595.1 Xanthobacteraceae bacterium | reverse complement strand
GGAAGCCGCACGAGCGGCTCGTTTCCTACAAGGTCATCACGCTGGCAACGCTGGTGCGGCGCACCGCATCGATCGTTTATCGACGCAAGCTGCGGCTGTCGCAGGTCGAGTGGTCGATCGTGGCGATCGTCGGCGAGCATGCACCGCTTTCGCTCAACGCGCTTGCCGACCGCATGGGACTCGACAAGGGGCAGTTGAGCCGCGGCGTGGCGGCGCTGGTGAAGCGCGGGTTGCTCAATCGCGGCCGCCGCCCCGCGCAGCGCGGCATCGAGATCACGCTTACGCCGCGCGGAGCGCGAACCTACGACAAGCTGATCGAACTCGCGCTCAAACGAAACGAGGAAATGCTGGCGTCGATATCCGAACGAAACCGGCAGGTGCTGTTCGATGCGCTCGACAGTCTCACCGGCGCGGCGCGAACGATGCTGAAGGAAGTGCAGGATTGATACCCGGCCCTTGCAAGCGTCGATTCAATCGGATCGAGGACTGTCTGCACGTCATCGACGGAACACAGGGGCGGACTGGACCGTTCTCGTAACGGCATTTCCGCAGGGGCGCAGGCGAGTACGCAAGTCCACGGCTCCGCGCGAACTCCGGCACGCATCGAGCATTCAGGTGGCAGCGCTTGTCTTCCTCTTCGACCGTTCGGGTCATGACCTACAACGTCCACCGCTGTCGCGGGCTGGACCGCCGCTGGAGCCCGGCACGAATCGCGCGCGTCATCGAGGCCTGCCGACCCGATATCGTAGCCTTGCAGGAGTTGGACGTGGGACGCGCCCGCAGCGGCCAAGTCGATCAGGCCCAAACGATCGCCCGGCATCTCGAAATGGACGTGCATTTCTTTCCTGCGCTGAAGGTGCTGGACGAACTCTACGGTGACGCCGTCCTGAGCCGTTGGCCGATGCGGTTGAAAAAAGCGGAAGGCCTGCCGGGCTATGGAAGGATTCGAGGGCTCGAACCGCGCGGCGCCCTATGGGCGGAAGTCGACGTGGCGGAGACACGCGTGCAATTCATCAACACTCATCTCGGAATTCTCGGCGCCGAGCGAAGAAAGCAGGTCGCCGCACTGCTCGGGCCGGATTGGCTGGGCCATGCAGACTGTACGCCGCCCGCCGTGCTGGTCGGCGATTTCAACGCGACGCCGCAATCGCGCTCGTATGCGGCACTGCGCCGGCGGCTGCGCGACGTGCAGCGGTCAGAAACCGGCGGACGCAACAACGCCACGTTTCCCACCCGCTATCCGACGCTGGCGCTCGACCATATTTTCGTCAGCGCGGATATCGAAGTCATCGACAGCTTCGCGGTACGGTCCGCGCTGGCCCGGGTCGCGTCGGATCATCTTCCGCTCATGGCGGAACTGCGATTGCCGCGTCGCCAGGTTGAAAGTCGCGGCGACCGCCATGCGCAGCAGATCGAAGTGCAGTAGCGGATGACAGGCAGATTGCGTCGCCTGCTCTCCGTCCGCTGGCTCAAGCCCGCGCTGGCAGTTCTCGGCGTGCTGCTCGCCGCCTTTCTGCTCTATCGTGCACTCGGCAACTACAGTTGGCGCGAGATCACCACCGCGATCAGGGCAATCCCGATTGAGCGAACGGGGCTGGCGATTCTCTTCGCGGCGCTCAGCTATTTCTGCCTGTCGTGGTTCGACTGGCTCGCGCTGCGGTATGTGCGAAGCGACATCCCGTATCGCCGATCGGCGCTCGCCTCATTCGTGGCGCTGTCGCTCGGACACAATATCGGATTCGCGGCGCTGAGCAGCGGCGCCATTCGCTATCGTTATTATTCACGATGGGGCGTCAGCGCGGGCGACGTGGCGAAGATCGTCGTATTTTGCGGCGTGACGGTTGGGCTCGGTCTCATCGCGCTCGGGGGCTCAGCTTGTCTGCTGCGCGCCGAGTTGACCGCGGAGCTTCTCGGCATTTCGGCGTCGCTCGCGATCGTGCTGGGTTTGCTCTGCCTGGCGGCCGTTGGCGGCTATCTCGCGCTGAGCCTGTTTCTACGCCGTTCGATCACGCTCGCCGGCACGAAAGTGAACATGCCGCCGCCAGAGCTCGCGCTGGCACAAATCGGTATCGGCGCGCTGAACTTCGCCTGCGTGGGCGCCTGTCTCTATCACGCCATTCGGGGCATCCGCGAGGTCGCCTACTTTGAGGTGGCGGCGGCGTACGTGCTTTCGAACGCCGCGTCGCTGCTGGTGCACGCGCCGGGCGGACTGGGCGTCCTCGAAACGATCATGCTGCATCTGCTGCCGGGCGCGAATGTTCTGGCGGCGCTCGTGCTGTTTCGCGTGATCTATTATCTGCTGCCGCTCTGCCTCGGCGTGCCGCTGTTCGCGCTTTCCGAAGCGCTACTCAAGCGCACGGCGACAGATCGAAAAGTCAAACAATCCTAGAGGCGGGACCCGGGTCGAGAATGTCGGTCCCGACCACCGGGCGAACCGGTCCTTCGAGATCGAGCTCGGGAAACGGACGCAGACCCCTGCCGCTGCCATTCAGTTCTTCGATGGCGCGGATAAGCGACCGCTCGCTTCGCACGGCCTCCGACACAAGTTGCGCTTCGGCCCCGAGATGCTCGCCCACCAGCCGGTCGCGGATCGAGGCGATGGCGCTGCGCTCGGTGTCGCTTGTGGCCTCGAGCAGCACGTCGCATTCGGTATCGAGCGCCATAGAGCGATTGTTCAGGTTGGCCGAGCCGACGCGCAGCCAGCGATCGTCGGCGATGACCACCTTCGAGTGGATCTGCAGGTCGCAGACGGAGGGCGTGCCCGCGACGACCGGATAGAACATTCGCAGCCGGTTGTGCTTGTCGGCCCGGCGTAGGTAGCGGAGCAAGCGGTCGCGATTCTTGTTCATGATCAGGCGCTCGACGTGACCGTGCGGCGCCCGTGTCGCGATCACGACGATGTCGGGTCCTTCGCGCCCGGCCAGGCTTTGCGCCAGCACGCGGCGCACGATCCGCGCCGTGAAATACTGGGCCTCGATGTAAATGTAGCGCCGCGCCGCTAAGAGCAGGTCCGCAGTCAACTCTGCGACTTCCTCAATGGCCGGGCGCCCGTTGCGCGCCGGCGCGGTCCTTGCGATGGCAACCGAGACATCGCGGAAGTCTTCGCCCAGCCCATCGATCCACATTTCCCGCGGCGGAGACGCCGTCAACTCCTCGCCGGTGGCGATCCGCCACCGCTCGCGCGTCAAGTCGCCGAGCGCGGCCGCGGCGGGACCGGAGACCAGCATCTGCACGTCGTGGATGGGATTGTGCGGAGTGCCGTCGGGGTGGCAGCGAAACTCGTTGGTCTCCTCATGGGCGCAGGTATCCCAGCGGCGGACGGTCAGGTCCATGCCGCCGACGAAGGCCAGCGAATCGTCGATGACCACGATCTTCTGATGATGCGACGCGTGCAGCGGATGCTCCCGATCCAGCTTGACGATAATCCGGTCGCATTGCTCCCATTTGTCGCCCCAGAGCAGCGGAACGGTCGCGCCCGGCGTATGAACCAGCGCGCCGCTCCAGACGAGAATACGAACCATGAGGCCGGGCTTGGCATCCACCAGCTCGCGCAGGAAATCGCCCAGCGGCGAGCAATCCTCATGATGCGGACAGAGCCGGATGCTGCCGTCGAAATCCCAGCCGACGATGGTGATCGACCGGGTCGCCAGCTTCAGCGAGTTCTCGAGCTGAGAATAATAATTGCAGCCGTCGATAAGCACCGTAAGGCGCGTGGCTTTCTCGACGCGCCATGCATTCCGGCCCGGATCGACAATGCTCATGGTCGAGTAGTTACAGCCCCTGTCTGCGCCGCCGGAAGAAACGCGCAACTGTAGGCTAAAGTTCCCGCTTCAAACGCGATGCGGACTAGCGCAGCCAGATCGCCTTGGCGGCCTGCACCACCAGTCGGAGCTTCTTGCGCTCGTCGTCCTCGGTCACCGGATTTCCGGCCACCGTTGAGGCGAAGCCGCATTGCGGGCTGATCGCGAGGCGGTCGAGATCGATGAACTGCGTCGCCTCCTCGGTGCGGCGCTTGAGCAGGTCGAGGCTTTCCAGTTGCGGGGTCTTGCTGCTGACGAGGCCGAGGACAACGCCCTTTCCTTTTGGCACGAAGCGCAGCGGCCGGAAGTCGCCGGCGCGCGGCGTGTCGAACTCGAGCAGGAAATGATTGACGTTGGTGCGCGCAAAGAAGCGCTCGGCGACCGACTCATAGCCGCCCTCGGCGAGATAGTGACCCTTGAAGTTGCCGCGGCACATGTGAACGCCGATGACAACATCCGTGGGACAGTCGCGCACCGCTTCGTTGAGGGCGTCGATATAAAGATCGACCAGCGCGTCGGGCTCCGCCCCCGCGTGCTGCACGCGCTCGCGGATCGCCGGATCGCACAGGAGCGCAATTGCCACCTCGTCGATCTGCACATAGCGGCAGCCGGCGGCGGCGAGCGCGGCGATCTCCTCGCGGAAGACCTTGCCGAGATCGGCGAAGAAGGCCTGCGCGTCCGGGTAGATGCCAGGTTCGGCATATTCACTGCACCGGTAGAAATGCATGGTCGACGGCGACGGCAGCGTGATCTTGGGCGTCACCTTCGTCACATCGCGCAGGAAGGTGAACTCGTCGAGCGCCAGCGGGTGCAGGCGACGTACCGGCGCAATCACATGCGGCGCGGTGAATTCGACCTCGTGACCGCGGTCGTCGCGAAACTTGAAGATGGCCTTGCGGATCTCGAACCCCTCGACGCCCTCGACGAAGCGGCTCCAATAGGAGCCGCGGCGGAATTCGCCGTCTGCCACGACTTGTAATCCCGCCTCTTCCTGCAAGCGCACGACCGCGCGGATGCAATCGTCCTGAATACGGGTAAAGTCCGCATCCGACAGATGGCCACCGGCATGTTGCTTGAATGCCTGGCGCAGGGCGGGCGGACGCAGGAGACTGCCGATATGATCGGCGCGAAACGGCGGCTGGCCGGGCTGCAGGGATTTCACGAACGTTCCTTACGCTGTCCAAAGGAGCGGATTTTTCTATAGTACTATAGATAAACTAGCGGGTCGCGGGCGACGAGGCAATGGCAAAACGAAAAAGCAAGACGGCCAAGCACGAACCGTCAAGCGCGACCCGGCAGCGGCGCAGGGCGGAGATCATCGACGCAGCCGCGCATATCTTCGCGCGGCGCGGCTTTCACGGCGCATCAACGCAGGACATCGCCGACGTGCTCGGCGTGCGGCAGGCGAGCCTCTACTACTATTTCCCTTCAAAGGAAGTCGCACTCGAAATGGTGTGCGCGCGCGGCGTCGAGGGCTTCGTTGAGGCAGCGATCAGCGTCACCGAGACACCCGGCACGGCCGCCCAAAAAACTGCCGGGCTTATTCAGTCGCACCTCAATCCGCTGCGCGACCGGCGCGACTACGTCAACGTGTTCCTGAACGAACGACGGCATCTGCCGACGGAGAGCCGGCGAAGGATCGGGCGGCACTCGCGTGCAGTCGAGAAAATCTTTCAGGACGTGCTGCGCGCGGGGGTCGAGGACGGCGAGTTCCGCGCCGATCTCGATACGCGGCTGGCGGCACTCGCCATTCTCGGCATGGTGAACGCGGTGGCTGCTTGGTACGATAAGGAACGCGGCGCGCCGGTCGAGCGGATCGCGCAGGAATTCGCCGCACTGGTGCTCGACGGCATCCGGAAGAAGAGCTCGCGGCGCTAGATTGCGATTTTATTACGCTATAGAATTTTTGATTGTCCTATAGAATTCGCTGCCGAACGGCGTATAGTACGCCGGACGGAAACGGCGCGACCAGGAAAACGCCAATGGCCGCGGTACCGAGCTTCTCACCGGCTGAATTGCGCCGCATGACGGCGCCCGCTTTGCTCGTGCGCCACGCGCGCGAGCGGCCCGACGGCGTTGCCTTCCGCGCCAAGCATCTCGGCGTCTATCGCGAACGCACGTGGAAAATCTACGCGGAGCTGGTGGCGCGTACGGCGCGCGCCTTCGCGACGCTCGGCCTGAAAAAAGGCGACTGCGTCGCCATCATGGGCGATCCGACGGAAGAATGGATGGTGTGCGATCTCGCCGCGCAGTCGCTGGGCGCGATCGTCTACGGCATCTATCCGACGGCGTCTTCGAGTGAAGTCGAATACCAGATGAAGGACGGCGGAGCGGTCCTGTTCATCGCCGAAGACCAGGAATATGTCGACAAGCTGCTGCCGATCGCGGACCGGCTGCCGGCGCTGCGCTGGATTGTGACCATCGATTCCTCCGCAATGTTCGACTACGAGCACCCGAAGCTCTCCAGCTACGGCGATCTGCTGGTGGCGGCGGGCGAGCCCGACCTCGGCTGGTTGGAGGCCCAGACCGCGAAGATCGCGCCCGACGACCCCGCTTTCATCGTTTACACTTCGGGCACCACTGGACATCCGAAAGGCGCGCTGGTCACGCATGGCAAGCATCTCGCAGCGACCGCGAACCTCATCGACATCTATCCGACGCTCGCGGAGCGCGAGCATCGCACGGTGGTTTATCTGCCTCTCTGCCACGTGCTCGGGCGCGATATCGCCGTCACGCTGCCGCTGATCTCGCGGCTTGTGCCGCATTTCGGCGAGGACATCGAGGATTTCACCACGACGCTATTCGAAGTGGCACCGACGATCCTGTTCACCGTGCCGCGCTACCTGCAAAAATTCGCCTCGCATGTGCTGGTCGGCATCGTCAACACGTCGCCGTTCAAGCGCGCGCTCTACCAGACGGCACTCAAGATCGCGCGTCGTCACGCACGCCGGCGTTGGAACGGCAGCGCCACTAGCGCCGACCGGGCGCTCTATGCGCTCTGCCACCGGCTGGTGTTCCGGCCGGTCCTGAACAAGCTCGGCTTCGATCAATTGCAGGTCGTCATCTCGGGCGGCGCGCCGCTGCCGGCCGACACCATGGCGCTCTGGCACATGTACGGCGTGAATGTCGTGGAGATGTACGGTCAGACGGAAACCGCTGGCGGCATCATCGCAGGGCAACGCGGCCCCTTCCCGCGCCCCGGCGACGTGGGCAGCGTGCCCGCGGGCTGGCAGGTGCGCCTCGCCGACGACGGCGAAGTGCTGGTGCAAAGCCCCGACCTGTTTGAAGGCTACTGGCAGAACGAGGAAGCGACGCGGGCGGTGCTTGGCGCCGACGGGTGGCTCCGCACCGGCGACGTGGCGGAATGGCGCGACGGGGCGCTCAAGCTCATCGACCGTGCGCGCGATTTCATCGTGACCTCGGGCGGCAAGACGCTATCGCCCTCCTTCATCGAGAATCTCGTGCGCGCGAGCCCCTATGTGGCGGAGGCCGTCGTCTTCGGCCACGGGCGCAAGTATCTCACTGCGATCGTCGAGATCGACTACGATACGGTCGCGGACTGGGCGCGCGGGCGCGACATTGCCTATACGGGCTTCACGAGCCTGGCCGAGAACGCATATGTCGAGCAGTTGATCCGCGCGGAAATCGACAAGGCGAACGCAGATCTCGCGCGCGTCGAGCAGATCAAGGCGTTCCGCATTCTGCCGAAGGCGCTCGACCCGGAGGAAGAAGGCGAGCCGGTTACGCCCACGCGCAAGGTCAAGCGCAGCCAGATGCAGGAGCGATTCAAGACGCTGATCGAGGCCATGTATGACGACCGCGAGGAGCGGCGCCTCGCGGAAGAAGTCGGCGGTGCGCTGCAAGGATAGCGGGCCGTCCAAACAAGCCGAGAAACAGGGAGGAAGACCATGCGAGTGAAGATTGCGATTGCGGCGCTGGCCGCGAGTCTCGCCGCGCCGGCGGCGGCACAGGACGCCTATGTCGTCGGCATCACCGCCGCGCTCACCGGCCCGCCGGCCAGCACCTATGCGCCGGCGATGGAAGCGCTGCGCATCTATATCGACCGGGTGAACGCCAATGGCGGCGTGAACGGCAAGCCGATCAAGCTCGTCTTCCTCGACGACTCGGCGCAGCCATCGAAAGCCGCCGCCAACATGAAGCGCCTCACCTCGGAAGAGGACGCGGTGCTGCTGATCAATGCCAGCCTGTCCTCGACCTACGCGCCGACGGTCGCGGAGTCGAAGCGAGCCAGTATCCCGCTCCTGTTCGCGAGCGGTGTCTGCCCGAAGGACGTCTATCCGCCGGCCGATCCGCTGCAATTCTGCACCACGGCCTATGCGGCGAATTTCGACAGCCGCGCCTCGCTCAGCTTCATCAAGGAGACGGCGAAGGGCGACGTGAAGCTCGGGCTCGCGGCCATGGCGATCCCGCTGTCACGCGGCGAGATGGAATATGCGCAGAAGATCGCGCCCGAATTCGGCTTCAAGGTTGTCGGGCTCGAAGTGATCCCGCCGCCGACGCCGGACTACACGCCGTTCGCCACCAAGCTCAAGGAGGCGGACGCCAACTGGGTGTTCTCCTGGGCGCCGTGGGTGACGCAGGTGCGCACGCTCGAAGCGCTGCGCCGGCTCGACTGGAAGGGCGACTACGTCACCTGGGCGCATCTCGAAGCCGAAGGCGAATTGCAGCGGCTGACCGATCCGAAGCTGTTCGTGGTCGGCGCCAACTCGCTCTATCAGGACAATCTGCCGATCCACCAGGAAATCCGCGAAGCGGTGAAGAAGGCTGGCGGCAAGTACCCAGCCGAGCAGATGAGCGAAGGCTGGATCGCCGGCATGGTGATCGAGGCGGCAATGAAGGGCGCCGGCTGGCCCGCGGACGCCGCCAAGGTGCAGGCCTCGATGCAGAATCTGAAAGTGGACCTGAAAGGTCTGCGCGGCGGACCGATCGAATGGACCAAGGACAATCACTTCCGCACCAAGCAGTTCTATCGCGTCTATCGCTGGGACGCGGGCAAGAAGGCGATCGTGGTGGCGAAAGACTGGTGGTCTTACGACGTGAAGTAACGGCGTCCTCCGGCCGCTTCATACCGCATGCGCCCGGCTCTCAAGCCGGGCGCATGTTCCTCGCCTGAACGGGTCGCGCCCTTGCAGCTTGCGGTCAATATCGTCGTGCTCGCCGCGATCTACGCGCTGATCGCCTGCGGCTATGTGCTGATCTATCGCGTCAGCCGCGTGCTCAATCTCGCGCATGGCGAGCTGATGATGCTGTGCTCGTATCTGCTCGTGACCACCGCGTCGCTATTCTCCGGCAACCCTGCGGTGGCGATCGCCGTCGCGCTGGCGCTGAGCCTGACGGTCGGCGCGCTCATCTATGTCTTTCTCATGCGGCGCATGACCGGCGAGATGGTGCTGGCGGCCGTGCTCACCACGATCGCGCTGGGCGTGCTGATCCGCGGGCTCGCAATCCTGTTCTGGTCGGCGCAGCAGCAATATCCCATCGAAGCGCTCGGTTTCTCGAATGTAACTTTCGCACTGCCGGGCGGCGGCCGCATTTCCATCTTTGCGTCGCTGCTGATTGCGACTACGGCGCTGGTCTATGGCGGGCTATTCATTTTCCTGCGCTTCGGGCGCTGGGGCATCCGCATGCGCGCAGCGGGGCAGAACCCGCTGCTCGCCGCGCAGCGCGGCATCAGCCTGCACACGGTCTATGCGCTGACCTGGAGTCTCGCCACCTTCACCGGCGCGCTCGCCGGCATCCTGATCTCGCTCGATTCCGGGCTTGACGCCACCATGGTCATCATTGGGCTGAAGGCGTTTCCCGCGGCGCTGGTCGGTGGGCTCGACAGCCTGCTCGGCGCACTCGTCGGCGCGCTGATCATCGCCTTCGCCGAGGTGATGATGATTCATTATGTCGATCCGCTTCTGTCGGACGTGGTGCCGTTCCTGGTGCTGATCGCCATGCTGGTCGTGCGGCCGTGGGGCCTGTTCGGCACCAGGGAGGAACTCGACCGTGTCTAGGGTGCCGCCGCGGTCGAGCGGCTATTTCCGCACGAGTTATGCGCAGGACTTCCGGCTGATCGAGACGCGCTGGCAGCGCGCGTTCGCGGCGGCGCTGGCGCTGCTGCTGCTCGCCTTTCCGTTCTTTGCGGGCAGCTTCCATCTCGACCTCGCCAACCAGGTGTTTCTTGCCGTCATTGGCGCGCTCTCGCTGATGCTGCTCACCGGCTATGCCGGGCAGATTTCGCTCGGCCATGCCGGGCTCTTGGCGGCCGGCGCTTTCACCGTCGGCATCCTGTTCAAGGAATGGAATGCGCCGTTCTGGGTCACGCTGCCGGCGGCGGCCGTCGTTGGCGCGCTGCTCGGCGTCGTGTTCGGCCTGCCCTCATTGCGGCTCCGCGGG
>JAICQA010000436.1 GCA_025929595.1 Xanthobacteraceae bacterium | reverse complement strand
TGGCGCGGCCTGATTGAGGCTGCTAGAACCCGCGCCATTCAAGGAGATATACAATGCGCACGGGCAAGATCACCCGCGCCACCAAAGAGACCGAAATCTCCCTGTCCGTGAATCTGGACGGCACGGGGCGCGCCGAGGTGTCGACCGGCATCGGCTTCCTCGACCACATGCTCGACTTGCTCGCGCGCCACTCGCGCATGGACATCACGGTCAAGGCCAAGGGCGACCTGCACGTCGATCATCACCACACGACGGAAGACGTGGGCATCGTGCTCGGTCAGGCGGTCAAGCAGGCGCTCGGCGACATGCGCGGGATTGCGCGCTACGCCGACCTGCATATGCCGATGGACGAGACGCTCTCACGCGTCGCCATCGACATCTCCGGCCGACCCGTGCTCGTGTTTCGCGTCGAGTTTCCGCGCGACAAGATCGGCGACTTCGACGTCGATCTCGTGCGCGAATTCTTTCAGGCCTTCACCACCAACGCCGCTGTGACGCTCCATGTCGAGACCCTATATGGGGACAATTCGCACCATGTCGCGGAGTCCTGCTTCAAGGGGCTGGCGCGCGCGTTGCGCATGGCGGTTGCGATCGATCCCGCCGCCAAGGGCGAGGTGCCTTCGACGAAGGGCAGCCTCGGCTGAACGGAGGCTCGCGTGAAGACGTATCTCGTGTTCGAACCGGCGGAGGGCGGCCGTGACGCGGCGGCTGCCGACCGTGTCGTGTTTCTGCGCGAGAAATTCCGCTGGCTCGCGCTCATCTTCGGTCCGTTCTGGTTGCTGTGGAATTGTTTGTGGCTCGCCTTCTTCGTGTGGCTGGCCGCCATACTTGTCCTTGCCGTTGCTGCCTACATCGTGGGTCTCAACGAAGAAGCCGCCGCCCCGCTGATGTGGCTGCCGACGTTACTTGTTGCGTTCGAAGGCACGGAGCTTTTGCGCCGCAAGCTGATTCGCCGCCGCTATCGCGAGGCGGGCGTGACGGTGGCCGCCGATCTTGAAGACGCTGAGCGCCGTTACTTTGCGAATTGGCAAGGCAGCGTGCCTGTTGTCGCGGCGAAGCCGCCCGTCGCGCCGCCGCCTGCACCAGCCATGCCCGCGTCCTCGTCCAATTCCGTAATCGGCCTTTTTCCTGAGCCGGGAGGGCGGCGATGACGGTGGCTGTGATCGACTACGGCTCGGGCAATCTGCACTCGGCCGCGAAGGCGCTCGAACGCGCGGCGCGCGAGAGCGGTGCGAATGAACAGATAGTCGTCGTTACCGATCCGGACGCCGTGCGCCGCGCCGACCGCGTGGTGCTGCCGGGCGTCGGCGCATTCGCAGACTGCAGGGCGGGGCTCGATGCCGTTCCCGGCATGATCGAGGCGATGACGGAAGCCGCGCGCGAAAAAGCGCGGCCGTTCCTCGGCATCTGCGTCGGTATGCAGTTGCTCGCCGAAAAGGGGCTAGAGCACGGCACGCACAACGGTCTTGGCTGGATCGGCGGCGTCGTCGACCGTATCGCGCCCTCGGACGAGACGCTCAAGATTCCGCACATGGGCTGGAACACGCTCGTGCCGCGCCGCAAGCACCCGTTGCTCGACGGCGTGACGCTTGGGCCGTCGGGCCTGCATGCCTATTTCGTGCACTCCTATCAGTTGGCGCCCGCGAACAAGGACGACCTCGTCGCCGACACTGACTATGGCGGCGCGATCACCGCCGTCGTCGCGCGCGACAACATCGCCGGCACGCAATTCCACCCCGAGAAGAGCCAGCGCCTCGGCCTGGCGCTGCTCGCCAATTTCCTGCGCTGGAAGCCGTGATTTTATTTCCCGCCATCGACATCAAGAACGGCGAAGCCGTGCGCCTGCAACAGGGCGACATGGCGCGCGCGACGGTGTTCAACCGCGATCCGGCGGCGCAGGCGGAATCCTTTCAGGCGGTGGGCTTTCAATGGCT
>JAICQA010000150.1 GCA_025929595.1 Xanthobacteraceae bacterium | reverse complement strand
TCACCACTGCCTGCACGCGCGAGCCGCGCATGCCGACGCAGGCCCCGACCGGGTCGACCGAGGAATCGCGGGAAATGACCGCGATTTTCGCGCGCGAACCGGGATCGCGCGCCACCGCGCGGATTTCGACAATGCCGTCATAGATTTCCGGCACTTCCTGCGCGAACAGCTTTGCCATGAACTGCGGGTGCGTACGCGACAGGAAAATCTGCGGGCCGCGCGGCTCGCGCCGCACGTCATATACATAGGCGCGGACACGATCGCCGTTCCGGAACACTTCACGCGGCAGGAGTTCGTCGCGCCGTACGATCGCCTCGCCACGGCCCAGGTCGACGACCACGTTGCCGTATTCGACGCGTTTGACGAGGCCGCTGACGATCTCGCCGATGCGGTCCTTGTACTCCTGATATTGCCGGTCGCGCTCGGCTTCGCGCACCTTCTGCACGATGACCTGCTTCGCCGACTGCGCGGCGATGCGCCCGTATTCCATCGGCGGCAGCGCTTCGGCGATGTAGTCGCCGACCTGCGCCGCCGGATTGCGCCGCCGTGCGTCTTCGAGCGCGATCTGTGTCGCTTCGTTCTCGACCGTCTCGACCACGAGCAGCAGGCGCGACAGGCGCAACTCGCCGGTCTTGCCGTTGATCTCGGCCCGCACCTCCGTCTCGCTGCCGTAGCGCGAGCGCGCGGCTTTCTGGATCGCGTCTTCCATTGCGGTAATGACGATCGACTTGTCGATCGACTTCTCGCGCGCGACCGCCTCGGCGATCTGCAAGAGTTCGAGCCGGTTGGCACTGACGGCTGGCATCTTCGTTCTCCTCGACCTGAATTATCGGCGCGCGCGGCCTTGCGCCGCGCGCTGAATTGGTTTGTCGGCGGCTTCCGCCGCCCGTTCCGCGTCCTTGCCGCGCTTGAGCGATTCCGCAATCAGCGCATCGGTCAGCACGAGCCGTGCCTCCGCCATGTCGCCGACCGGCAGCCGGACGGTTTGTGTCTCTCCTTCGGCGCCGGCGATGCGCAGGAGCGCATTGGTTCCTTCGGCGCCTTCGATTTCGCCGCGAAAGCGTTTGCGGCCGTCGACGGGTACGGCCATTTCGACCTTTGCTTCGTGCCCGCGCGCCCGCTCAAAATCCGACATCCGGACCAGCGGCCGGTCGATGCCGGGCGACGAGAGCTCGAGCCGGTAGCCGCTCGGGACCGGGTCTTCGACATCGAGCGAGGGCGAGAGCGTCCGGCTCGCCGCTTCGCAATCCTCAATGGTGAACGTGCCGTCCGGCCGCTCGGCCATGATTTGCACGGTCATCCCGTCACGGCCCGAAACGCGCACGCGGACCAGCCGGTAGCCGAGACCGGAAAGCACCGGCTCGGCGATGGCGGCGATACGCGCGGCCAAGCCCGTCTCGGTCACGAGACGCGGCTCGTTCAGGCCGTTTTCGGTCGCGGTGAACATTCCGTCCTGCCTGCGCGGGGCCGGGCCGAAAGAGCCGCGCAAGTAATAAAAAAGAGCGGGTCCCGGCCGGGGCCCACCCTCCATATCCGATCCGATCGGACCGCTATGAAATGTCGTTGTTGGCCGGAATATAGCGTGGCCGCGTCCTTTCGCAAGGAAAAGGTGCCCGAAAGCTACCATTCCAATTCCACGCATTTTGCGCGGGTTTTCTAACTTTATCTTCAACAATGGAACCTAGCTTTCACCGGGTCGCGCCGGGGTCGTCCGGCGGGCAAATTGTGAGTCAGGCGCGTTTTCAGCCATGTCCGCTCGCGTTTCGCTGATTTCCGAACTTGAAGACGCGATTGCGCGGGGCTCGAACGCCCAAAGCGCCGAGACCCTGCGGCGTCTCACCGACCTCTTCACAGGACGCGCCGCCGAGCTGAACGATCAGCACGTCGAACTGTTCGACGACGTGATTTCGCGCCTGGTCGGCGAAATTGAGATCAAGGCGCGCGCCGAACTCGCGCGCCGTCTCGCGCCGATCGACAATGCGCCGCCGAACACCATTCGGCAGCTTGCCAATGACGAGGCGATCGAAGTCGCAGGCCCGGTTCTGCTGCGCTCGAAGCGCCTCGCCGACTCCGACCTGGTCGACATCGCGCGCCGCCACGGGCAGGAACATCTGCTCGCGATCTCCTCGCGCCGGCCCCTTGCCGACAGCGTGACCGACGTGCTGGTGGACCGCGGCGATCAGGATGTCCTCTATAATGTCGCTTCGAACGGTGCCGCACGTTTTTCAGCCGGCGGCTACGAGCGCCTGGTGGTGCGCGCCGAAGGCGACGACTCGCTCGCCGTGCGGATCGGCGAACGACCCGATATTCCGCCCCATCTGTTCAGCAAGCTCGTGACGCAGGCGAGCGCGATCGTACAGCGCAAGCTCGCGGCCCGCGCGCCGCGCGAGCTGCGCGCCGAGATCGAGCGCGTGCTCGCCGACGTGTCGCAGGAAATCGACCCGCAAACGCCGACGCCGCACCGCTTCACCGCCGCACGCCGCCTGATCGGCATGCTGCACGATGCCGGCGCGCTTGGTGAATCCGAACTCTACGATCTCGCAAAATCGAAGCGCTATGAGGAGGCGGTCGCCGCCCTGTCGGTGCTTTGCGGCGTCACCGTCGAGCAGATCGACTGGCTGATGAACGGCGATCGCATCGAGCCGCTCCTGATTCACCTCAAGGCGGCCGGCTTCGACTGGCTGACGGTGCGCGCGCTGATCCTGCTGCGGCCGAGCGGCCGGCGCATCTCGGCCAAAGACCTTGAAGATATCTGCGACGACTTCAAGCGGCTGAGCTATGCGACCGCGCGTCGCGTCGTCGGCCACCTGCAAAGCGCCGACACCGAATTGCGGGCGGCAAGCTGATGTCGACGGTCGCAAGCCTGCGCGATCACGCGCACTCGTCGTTGCTGCGCGAGCTGGAAACGTCCATTCGCGACGGCTCGCATCTGCAGCGTGTCTCGACCCTGCGGCGCGTGACCGATCTCTTCGTCTATCGTGCCGAGCAATATGACAATGAGCAGGTCAAATTGTTTGACGACGTGATCGTCCGGCTGTCGGCGGAGATCGAAAAGACCGCGCTGGCCGAACTCGCCAATCGCCTCGCACCCATTCCCAACGCGCCGCCTGAAACGGTACGCACGCTCGCCCGCGATCCGGAAGTGGCCGTGGCCGGGCCGCTTCTCTCTCACTCTCTCCGTCTCGCCGACGACGATCTGGTGGATATCGCCCGTGCCGGCAGCCAGGCGCATTTGCTCGCCATCGGCGGGCGCGAGCACATTGCGGAGCCCGTCACCGACGTGCTGGTCGAGCGCGGCGGCAGCGAAGTCGCGCATAAGATCGTCGCCAATGGCGGCGCACGGTTCAGCGAGAGCGGTTTCGCCCGTCTCGTCGATCGCGCTGGAGAGGACGAGACGCTGGCCGTGGGGATCGGCGCGCGCGTCGATATTCCGCCGCACCTGTTTCGCCGGCTCGTCACCGAAGCAACCGAACGTGTTCAGGGCCGGCTGATTGCAGTCGCGCGGCCGGAAGTCAGGCCGGCGCTTGAACAGCTTCTTGTCGAAATTGCCGAAAAGGTCGGCGCCAACTCCGAGATTGCGTCGCGCGGCTATTCGGCGGCCTGCAGCTACGTCCGCATGCTGGCCCAGTCGAACCGGCTCGGCACGCACGAGCTGACGGGCTTCGCCAAGGCGGGGCGTTTTGAGGAAACCGTGGCGGCGCTCGCCGAGTTGGCCGAAGTGCCGGTCGATATTGTCGACCGCGTCATGCACGGCGAAGGCATCGATCCCGTGCTCGTTCTCTGCCGCGCAAAGAATTTCGACTGGGCGGTCGTGCGCGCCGTCCTGATCGTGCGAAGGAATTGCCGCGTTCTCTCCGCGCACGATTTGGAGCAGGCGTGCCAGGATTACAAGACGCTTTCCGCCTCGACGGCCGAGCGCGTGCTGCGCTTCTGGCAGGTACGTCGAGGCAAATAATCAGACGCGCCGAAAGACCAGATAGCACGGCGTACGATCCTCTTTGATCGCCTTGGCTTCGTAGCGCGTCCCCGCGAAGCCGCGCCACGGCTTTCGCCAGTCGTCCGCGCGCTCCGCCGTCCATTCGAAATCCTGCGAGCGCAGCAGCCGGAACAAAGTCCATTCCGCGTAATGGTCGATGTCGGTGGCAAATCGAAAGACGCCATTCCCGGCGACAACGCGTGCCAATCGCGCAACCGAATCATTCGAAACGAAGCGGCGCTTATGATGCCGCTTCTTGGGCCACGGGTCGGGATAGAGCAGATCGACCTGCCCGATTGAAGCCGCCGGCAACCAGTCGAGAAGCTCGATCGCGTCGCCATGATAGAGGCGGATGTTCTTCAGTCCGTGCGCGTCGATCGCGGCCAGCGCGCTCGCCATGCCGTTGATGAACGGCTCGCAGCCGATGAAACCCGTGTCGGGCGCGGCAAGCGCCTCGCGCACGAGATTCTCACCGCCGCCGAAACCGATCTCGAGCGCCAACCGGGAAACAGGAACGGGGAATAAGGCCCGCATGTCGTCCGGCGCCGGCCGGCCGATGTCGACTGCAAGTTGCGGCAGCAGCGTTTCGAGCAGGGCGGCGCGATGGGGCCGCAATTTGTGGCCCTTTCGGCGTCCGAAAAAGGCCCGTGACGGTGCGGGGGGTGCGCCGGTCTTCGACATGGCCGCACGCTAGCGGGCCTGCGCGTCCTGCAAAAGGTCGCTCAAACGGGGAAAATAAAGACCGCGCGCTTCAGCGCTTGCCGTCGTGCTCGGCGACCATCGCCTCCACGAGATCGACGATGCGCCGACGCACCTTCGAATCCGTGACCTTCATGAACGCCTTCGTCAGCGCGAGTCCGTCGGACGTTGCGAGGAAGTCGGAGACGTAAGCCGGCGAGGCGGCTTCGCTGAATCCCTGCGCCGAACCGTCCGGTACCGGTGCGCCCTCGAAGAAGAAACCGACCGGCACGCCGAGCACGTTGGCGATCTGCTGCAATCGGCTCGCGCCGATCCGGTTCGTTCCTTTTTCGTATTTTTGAATCTGCTGAAACGTGATGCCGAGTTTCTCGCCAAGTTTCTCCTGACTCATATTCACCATCATGCGGCGCATGCGGACGCGGCTGCCGACATGTTTGTCGATCGGGTTCGGAGATTTCTTGGTCATCGGGCGCTCCAGCATTCGGGGAATGTACTCGTCCCGAATCGGATTTGTCACGAACTTTGCATCGGCATTTCGTCGCGCGCATAGCGCGCGATATGCGAACAAACTATTTCCGGGGCGGACGTGAGCGCTTCGCGAACACCGCGGCGCCTGCGAGCAACATCATCGCAATCAATGCCGGGATGTCGCGGAACCGGGCGTATATCGTCGGCGGAATTGACTGTGGCAACACTGCATCGACAACGCCGTCCGTGCCGAGCGCACGGAATCGAACGATGCGGCCGACCGGATCGATGACCGCCGAAATCCCGTTGTTCGCGGCGCGAACCATCGGCAGACCTTCTTCGATCGTACGCAGCCGCGCCTGCGCGAAGTGCTGATGCGGTCCGGGCGTGTCGCCGAACCACGCGTCGTTTGTAACATTCAATAACCAACCCGGACGCGGACCGTCGGGCAACACCGCGCCCGGAAAGATCGCTTCGTAGCAAATGAGCGGCGCCGCCGTCGGAGCGCGCGGGATGGACAACGGCCGCAAACCGTCGCCGGGCGTAAACCCGCCGCGCACGCGCGTGATCTGCTCGAAGCCGAGGCTTTCGAGGAATGCCTGAAAGGGCAGGAATTCCCCAAACGGCACAAGATGCACCTTGTCGTAGGTCGAAAGAATCGCACCGTCGTCGCCGATCACGCGGATGCTGTTGTAGACCCGCGGCTCGACCGTCGCAGGCCCGGTCCCGACGCGCGCCGCGCCCGTGACCAGCACGACACCGGGCGGCAGAAGACCGGCAATATGGGCGAGCGCATCGGCCTCCCGCTCCAGGAAAAAGGGAAACGCCGACTCCGGCCAGATGAGGTGGGTGACATCCCGCAGCCCGCTGCGGTCCGGCGCCGTCGCCCGGTCGCTGACCGAGCTGTAGAGATCGAGCACTTTTTGCTTGGCGGCCGGGCGGAATTTCTCATCCTGCGGCAGGTTCGGCTGCATGATGCGTAGCCGTACGCCCGGCACGGCGCCGACTTCGATCGTTTGCAGGCGGTAAAGTCCAAAGCCGGCCATGCAGACGAGCAGCAAGGCTGAAACGGCCGGCAGTATCCAGGGGCGCCTCGCTGCCTCGGGCGGATCGGCGAGCACGGCCGGGCTCGCCAGGGTCAGAAGTGCGATCAGCGTCAGCCCCCACAATCCGGCGAGCGAAGCCGTCTGCGCCAGCGCCGGCGTCGCGGCGAGCGCCTGGCCGAAGCTGTTCCAGGGGAAGCCCGTGAGAATGTGACCGCGCAGCCATTCGGCCGCGGTCATTGCGGCGGCGAAGGCGAGGATGCGCGCCGGTCCCGTCGTCCAAAGCCGGTGCGCGAGCGCGGTGCCCAAGCCGGTGAAGAGGGCGAGTCCTGCGGGAATGCCGATCACCGCCGCCGGCAGCAGCCACGCGAAGCGGTCCGCTTCCACGAGCAGCGCCATCCCGATCCAGTAAAGGCCGGCAAGAAAATATCCGAAGCCGAACCACCAGCCCACCGCGAAGGCCGCGCGCGTGCCGTTCGCGCCCGCGCCGTCGATCAGCCAGACAAGAACGGGCAAAGTGAGCGCCAGCACCGGCCAGAGATCGTAAGGCGCCATCGCAAGCGCCGACACCGCTCCGGCCGCGAACGCGTAGC
>JAICQA010000316.1 GCA_025929595.1 Xanthobacteraceae bacterium | reverse complement strand
GAGGCTGCCGGCCGCACGGTCCTGCAACGGGCGCAGATGCGGATAGCGCGCGAGCATCGCCGCGACGGCTTCGCGCAGCCGCTTGCGGTCCGCGCGCAGAGTCCAGCCGCCCAGTTCGATGTTCTCGACGACGGTTAACTCGGGAAACGCCGAGCGTCCCTGCGGCAGGAGTGCCACGCCATGCTCGATCAGGCGATGCGGCGGCAGCGCGACGATGTCGGCCCCGCCGAGCTTCACCACGCCCTCCTCCGGCGGCAGAAAACCGGAAATGACCTTCAGGAGCGTGGATTTCCCGGCCCCGTTGGGCCCTAGGATCACGGTGATCTTGCCGGGCTCCGCCCGCAGATTCACCCCGCGCAGGATCGGGTGGCCGGGGATGTAACCCGCCACGATATTCGCGACCTCAAGGAGGGGTGCATTCACTTTCATGGTTCAGCCGCGGCCGAGATAGCCTTCGATCACTTTTTCATCGTGCACGACCGCCGACGGCAGCCCGGACGCCGCCACGCGCCCCTCGACCAGACACACCATGAAGTCGGACATATTGACCAGATCAGGAACCTCGTGGCTGACGATCAGGAAGGAGGCACCCTCCTTCTGGACCGTTTCCCGGATGCAGCGGATCAGCACCTTCTTGATCTCAGGATGGACGCCGGCGAACGGCTCGTCCATCAGGATCAGCTTCGGATGGGTGACGAGCGCGCGCGCGAACTCGAGAAGTCGCTGCTGGCCGCCCGACAGCTCGCTCGCGGTGTGCCCCGCGTGACGCTCGAGACCCACGAAGGTGAGCAGTTCGTTTGCCCGCGCCGTCGCCTTGGACCGCTCCAGCGTCTGCTGATGCAGGAGCGGCACGAACAGGTTCTGCACCACGGTCAGCGTGTTGAAGACGCGCGCGGTCTGGAAGGTGCGGCTCAGGCCGTTCGCAGCAAGGTCGCTCGGCCGCCGCCCGACGATCGACCTTTCGCCGAGACGAACATCTCCCTCGTCGGAAGAAACGACGCCGTTGATGACGTTCAACAGCGTCGTCTTCCCCGATCCGTTCGGGCCGATCAGCCCAACAACCTTGTTCGCTTCCAGTTGGAACGACACCCCGTTGAGAGCGACCACGCCGCCAAACCGTTTGGTGACGGCGTCGATCGCCAAGAGCGGCGGCCCTTCGGCTCCGCTCATTACTTCAGGACAGGATCAGCAGTGCGGAACTGCTTCGGCCACACGACCTCGTTCTTGCCCTTCTGGTACTGGAGCAGAATCTGGCTGTATTCCGGCGTACCGTTCTCACGGTACTTGAAGTCTCCGCCGACCGTCTTGAATGTGGTCTTCTGGATGTACTCCTTGAGCTTGTCCTGATCGAGGGTCTTGGCGCCGTTCACAGCCTGCTCGAGCACCTCGAGGATCGCCGTGCCGCCGATCGCGTAGGTCGGGAGCGTTGCATAGCCGCGCTTCTTGAAGATCTGGCCGAGTTCGGCGATGCCCTCGAAGGGCTGCGTCGGCCACGCGATGGTCGTGCCAAAGCCGCGCTCCGCCGCGTCGCCAAGCGCCGCCCAGCCCTTGAGCGTCGTCACCTGCGAGCCGCAGGTGCAGAACACCGCGGGCTCGTAGCCCTGCTGCTGGACCGTACGCGCGATCTGCAGCGTGTCGTTCGGCAGGCCCGCCGCGATCACCACGTCGGCGTTGGCGTTGCGCGCCTTCTGAACGAGACCGGTGAAATCCGTCGTGGTCGGCGGATACTGTTCGTCGACGACCACCTCCAGGCCCGCATCCTTCGCGTAGGCAAGCACGCCGCCCTGGCCGTTCACGCCCGCGCGCACGACGATCGTGAACGGGTTCTGCGCCGTGAAGAGCGCAACGCGCTTCGGACGGTCCGCCGCCGGTATGCTCTTCAGCATCTCGAATAGGCCCCGGCTGTAGTCGGGCTCCTGATAGTTGTAACTGCCGACGATCCAACCCTTGGCATTGTTGAAGATGCTGATGCCGACGAACCCGCCGTTGAACAGAATCTTGTTGTGCGAGCGGACGATCGGCACGACCGCGCCGCCGACGAAGGTGGTGTAGGGCGCGAGCACGAGGTCGACCTTGTCCTGATCGAGCAGGCGGTTGTAGAGCGACTGCGCGACCGTCGGCGTGCTCTCGTCGTTATAGATGATCATCTTTACGGGGCGCCCCATCAGGCCGCCCTTCTTGTTCACCTTCTCCAGCCATAGGTCATAGACCGCCTTGTAGTCGGTCGACGGCTCGGCATAGGCGCCGGTGAGACCGAGCGTGCCGCCGATGACGATCGGCTGCTTGTCCTGCGCGTTAGCCGGCACCGCAAACAGCGCGGTCACCGCAAGCAGCGAAGCAACGCCGAGTGCCCTTCGCGTCAGAGTTCTGGACTTCATGTTCTCCTCCCGTTTGGTACGTTCACTTTGCGTGTTGTGCCGTTTCTCGAGCTGAATGCCTCAGTCAAAAACAAGTTTAGCGCGCCGCGTGCGGACTCGCGAGGCCGCGGTGTAATTCTTCTGCAATCGCCGCGCGCAAACCGGCGCGCCCCTGTCGGTGCAACGCGTAGAGCGGTTGGGCAGCGTGCCGTGCAATCCGTTGTGCGCGCTCGTGCCCAACCGGATTCCGGTTCACGAATGCGAATTTCGAACGGCAGACCGCAGTCGCGACACGCATCCGCATCTAGCGCCTCCGCCTGCCGCCGCGCGAGGCCTTTTTCGCCGCATTCTCGCTCCCCAGTTGCGACGCCCGCACCCAGTGCGCCTTGCGCGTTCGCCTGTCGCCCGAGCGGTTGAGTATCGCCCAGATCGCGACAGCCGGCTTGTTGCCGATGGCCCACAGCCGGTGCGGGTTCTGCGCATCGAACGAGATCGAATCCCCCGCTCCCAACTCGTACTGGTTGAAGCCGATGCGCACGCCGAGGCGACCGCTGAGAAGATAGGCGTACTCCATGCCGCCGTGACGGACGAGCATGTCCTCCTCGCAGGACTCCGCGCCTGCTTCATACACGACGTAGAGAAATTCCAGTTCCGGGTCTGGCGCCGGTGTCAGCAGTTCCCACCGCACGCCGTCGGCAAGCCGGATAACCTCGCGGTTGCGGCGGCGGCGGACGGGGCCGGGCCGATCGGACATCAACGGCGTCCGATGGCCGTTGGCGGGCGGCTTTGGTTTTCCGGAAAAAAGTTCGTCGAGGCCGATGCCGAGCTCGCTCACCATTGCGTGGAGCGTTCCCACCGACGGCATCACGAGGCCGTTCTCGATCTGCGAGATCAGGCTCGGCGAGACATCGACGCTGCGCGCGAGTCCGCGCACGCTGACGCCGTTGCGCTCGCGCGCCGCCTTCAGCTTGGCCCCGAGTCTTGTGACGCTCTTCGGTTCGCTTTCAGCGTTGCGGCGAGTTGCACGCGCGGAAGGCGGGCGGCGTGTCGCCTTGTC
>JAICQA010000335.1 GCA_025929595.1 Xanthobacteraceae bacterium | reverse complement strand
GGAATGACCGCGATGTCGCCGGCGACACAGGAACGCATGTCGTCGCCGAGGCGAAAGTCCATCTTGCCCGACAACATCCAGAACACCTGTTCGTGCGGATGCTTGTGGGCGGCGGCGTGCGCGCCCGCCTTCATATCCCACCAGACGATCATGAGCTTTTCGCCCGCAACCAGGCGGCGGGTGATCTTGTCGGTGACGCGCTCTTCCGCGAGCGCCTTCAGCGATCCAAAGCCGGTAAGTTGCGGCATGAGGTTCTCCCGATTACGCGAGTGCGGTCAGTCGCTTGCTAAGTGCGCGCAGCTTCTTTCGCGCTTCCGCGTCATAGGCCTGCGGATCGGCGCGACTTTCCTGCTGCACGTTGAAAAAGAGCCCGGTTTCGTTGGCAAGCGCGTCCGACGCGACCAAGGTCATCACAGCATCGGCGCCCTGATCCACCGTGCTCATCGGTTCGCGACCCATCTGGCGGACCATGCTCGTGTTCATGAAGGTCGAAGGATGCAGGCTGTTCACTGTCACATTCTTGCCTGCAAGCTCCTGCGCGAGATCGATGGTGAAGAGAACCTGCGCCAGCTTGCTTTGCCGGTAGGCGCGGCCGCCGTCATAGTCGCGCTCAAGCATCACATCGTCGAAGTCGATCGCTTCCTGTCCGATGGAAGAGACGTTCACGATGCGTGCCGGCGCGGATTTCAACAGCGTGGGCAGAAGCAGATAACTCAGCAGAAAGCCGGAGAGATAGTTGACCGCGAAGCGCAATTCGAAGCCATCCGCGCTTTCGGCACGGCGCTTGATCTCGGGACCGGAGCCGATGCCCGCGTTGTTCACGAGCACATCGAGGCGCGGATGGTCGCGCTGCACGTCGGCGGCAAGCCGCCGAACTTCCGCGAGCGAGGAAAAGTCAGCCTTGTAAAAGACGTTCTTCCCGTCCCCCGCCGCGCGAAGCTCCGCGAGCAACGCCCCGCCGCGTTCGGCGTTGCGGCCATGGGTCAGGACATTCGTACCGGCCTTTGCCAGCCGCAGCGCCACGACACGGCCAAGTCCGTCGGTCGAGCCGGTGACGAGCGCCGTTTTGCTCCGCAAGTCCATGGCCGATCCTAACAGCGAAAGGCAGGCCCCGGAAAGCAAATGCCCCCGCCGGATGGCGGGGGCATTCGCCAGGCAGACGTGCTCTTATTGGTGGAAAGCGAAGTAGAGCGCGAACAGGACTGCCAGCACCATCACGGCCGGGCTCACGTCCTTCTGCCGGCCCGACAGGATCTTGATCACCGCGTAAGTGATGAAGCCGAGTCCGATGCCGGTCGCGATCGAATACGTCAGCGGCATGGTGACGGCGGTGACCACCGCCGGTGCGTATTCGGTCATGTCCTTCCAGTCGACATCGGCGAGGCTCTTGGCCATGACGACGGCGACATAGAGGAGTGCTGCGGCCGTGGCATAGGCCGGGATCATGCCGGCGAGCGGCGAGAAGAAGAGCGCGAGCAGAAAGAGGATTGCGACAACCACCGCCGTCAGCCCGGTGCGGCCGCCGGCGTCGACACCCGACGCGCTTTCGATGTAGCTGGTCGTGTTCGAGGTGCCGAGCAGCGAGCCGATCACCGTCGCCGAGGAGTCGGCGATCAGCGCCTGCTTCATGCGCGGGAGCCTGCTGTCCTTGTCGAGCAGGCCCGCACGGTGCGACACGCCGATCAGGGTGCCCGCCGTGTCGAACAGGTCTACGAACAACAGGCTGAACACGGCGATGAGGAAGGTCATCTCCATTGTGCGCGAGAAGTCGAGCGCGAACAGGGTGGGCGAGATTGACGGCGGCATGGAAATGACGCCGCCGAACTTCGCAAGCCCGAAGGGGATGCCGATGATCGCGACAACGAGAATACCGATCACGGTGCCACCGAGAACCTTGCGATAGTTGAGCGCAGCGATCAGCACAAAACCCACGAGCGCCAGAATTGCCGCAGGCTGCGTGAGGTTGCCGAGCGTGACGAGTGTCGCGGGATGGTCGACGACGATGCCGGCGGCCTGCAGACCGATGATCGCGAGAAACATACCGATGCCCGCCGCCACCGCCATCTTGATGTTATGCGGGATGGCGTTGATCACATATTCGCGGATGTAGAAGATTGAAATCAGCACGGCGAGCACGCCAGAGAAGAACACGGCGGCAAGCGCCTGCTGCCACGAATATTTGTAGGTCAGCACCAGTGTAAAGGCGAAGAAAGCATTCAGGCCCATGCCGGGCGCAAGCGCGATCGGATAATTCGCGTAGAGACCCATGATGAGCGAGGAGATCGCCGCCGCGAGACACGTCGCGACAAAGACGGCCCCTTGATCCATGCCGGCCTTCGCGAGAATCGCTGGATTGACGAAGATGATGTAGGCCATCGTCAGGAACGTCGTGACGCCCGCGATGATCTCTGTACGCACGTCCGTACGACTGGCTGACAGTCCGAAATAGTTGTCGAGCGTCGATTCGAAGCCGCCAGGCGCGGCCTCCTTTTTCTTGGCCATGTGATTCCCCCAATGGACGGCGCGATTTCGGTGCGGGAGGTCCGCCACCACGCTTACGCGCCATCGGTCCCCGTGCGCGGCATTGCAAAGCATAGCGGCGGCGAAGGGGACGCTGTTGCGGGTTTTTGGGTTGTCCACCGCGAGGCGAAATCCGCTGCGCCGCAGGAACCTTCTGACCCTGCATAAGTTTTCGCTGAGGCGCGGGATTGCGACGGCGGTCGGCAGCTGCCGCGGATTTGCGTCAAATGACAGCCGATTCGTGATTTCCCATCACGCGCCGGTTTTTGCCATGCTGCCGGTTGCCGCGATTCCCGCCATGGGGGACCGATGCTGATGGATTTCGATCCGCTTCTGCTCGCGCGCGTTCAATTCGCCTTCACCATCGCCTTTCACATCATCTTTCCGACCTTCACGATCGGCCTGTCGGCCTATATCGCGACGCTCGAAGTGATGTGGATCAGGACCGGCACGACGCACTACCACACGCTCGCGCGCTTCTGGACCAAGATCTTCGCCGTGTCGTTCGCGATGGGCGTCGTCTCCGGCATCGTGCTGTCATACCAGTTCGGCACCAACTGGAGCCGCTTTTCGGTCGTAGTCGGCAACGTGGTCGGGCCTCTGATCGGCTATGAGGTTCTCACCGCGTTCTTCCTCGAGGCGACATTCCTCGGCGTCATGCTGTTCGGCTGGAAGCGCGTACCGCCCTGGCTGCACACCATGT
>JAICQA010000028.1 GCA_025929595.1 Xanthobacteraceae bacterium | reverse complement strand
TGAAACGCTCGATCGGCAACGTTGAATGTCCGACCGTGAAAATCGCACCGTCGGGCCAATGCGCTTCCTGTTGAACGGGATGCTTGCGCAAGACGACCTCCGGCGAGGAAACCGCTGAGTCAGAACGTTGGTTTCGTGGAGCGGGAACCGCGTGCCGCATCTCAGTGATGTTCCCGATCTGCGGATCGGGAACATGCAGACTTCCCGGCAGAAACGGGAACATCGTCCGGCATGCCCCGTTGAATTTTCATCTTCAAACGGAGCACAGGAGGATCGCATGCAAATCGCCGAGGTAATGACGCGTTCCGTCGATCTCGCCGATCCGGACATGAAGCTGCGGAGCGCGGCGCAGAAAATGCAAAAGGACGATATCGGCGCGTTGCCGGTGGGTGAGAACGATCGCCTCATCGGCATGGTGACCGATCGCGACATCGTCATGCGCGGGGTGACGGGAAGCCGGTCCACCACCAACATGACGGTGCGCGACGCGATGTCCGAGAAGATCTGCTACTGCTTTGAGGATCAGTCGCTGGAGGAAGCGGCGGACCTGATGGCGAAGCATCAGGTGCACAGGCTCCCCGTTCTGAACCGCGACAAGCGCATGGTCGGAATCATCGCGCTCGCCGATCTGGCGCGCAACGGCGCCGGAGGAGCGAAGGCGGCGCTCAAGGCGCTGTGCGGCATCGCGCAGGAATCCGGCGTACCGCGTCGCGTCTAGCCGACTTTAAGCGACGGCGCGCGGGGCACGCTTTCCCGCGCGCGCCGGTTGGGCTAACCAAGGGCGGCACGCGCCCGTAGCTCAGCTGGATAGAGCATCAGACTTCGAATCTGAGGGTCGGGAGTTCGAATCTCTCCGGGCGCGCCAGTTCGCTTTCCCTGATTTCGCTGTTGCTGTGGAGCCTGGACCCTCCATGCGCCGGTGGCCGCGGTGTGGTCACGATCTGCCTGCGAGCAACTCATCCAGCTGCGCAAACTGTTCGGGCAGGCCTTCCGCCGAACCGGCGAGGGCTTCGTCGAGGGCCGCTTTTGTCGGGTAGAGTTCGTGTAGGGTGACCAGCGTCTTGCCGGCATTTTCTTCGAACGTCACCGTGGTCACGGCGCCCTGATCGCTTTCTTCGTTCGTCCAGACGAGGCGCTTTTGCGGCGTCACTTCTCTGTACGTGCCGAAGAACGCCATCGGTTGATCGGAGGTCGGATGGCGGAATACGAGGCGATACGCGCCCCCGGTGCGCACATCCATGTCGCACGAGAGCAGCGACAGGCCCGCCGACTTCGGAACCCACCAACGCTTGAATAATTCGGGTTTGCTCCACGCTTCGAAGACGATGTGCGCCGGGGCATTGAAGGTGCGCGTCACGACGAGTTCGCGGTCGGATTTGCGCTCCACTGTCGTGGCGCCGGCGGGGCTAGCGTCTTTTCTTCCGGCCATCGGCCTTCTCCTTGCGTTTCAATTCCTCGACAACTTTGTCCAGCTCATCGAAGCGCGCGCTCCAAAGCTGGCGGTGGCGCTCAATCCAGGCGGCTTCTTCTTCCAGCGCGCGTAGCCCCAGCCTGCACGTCCGCACCCGCCCGACCTTTTCCGTGGTGACGAGTCCCGCCCGCTCGAGGACGCTGACGTGCTTCTTCATGCCCGTGAGCGTTATGTGGAATTTTTCGGCGAGGTCCGTGATCGAAGCGTCGGCGCGGCCGAGCTGCTCCAGCACGCCGCGCCGGGTCGCGTCCGACAGCGCGGCGAACGAAGCGTCGAGACGGGTTTCGTTATACTGAACCATATGGTTCAGTATATAGCGGATCGACTTGCGGCGTGCAAGAGGAAGCCAAAGCGTTAGGCGGGATGCCCTACGAGCGCCGCTTGCGCCGCGCAGCCAAGCTGGGGCGCCAGCTCCTTACGTGAGCCCCGACATCTCCCGGAATGAAACGAGCCGGCGGCTGCGTTCGTCCCATAGCACCAGCCGCACGCAGCGGAGACTCTCGGCCAATGTGAGCCGGCCGGTATCGGCGAGCTCGGGATGATCGCGCAGCACGTGCGGCAGCCGGTAGTATGGAATTCGGCTGCACAGGTGATGCACGTGGTGCATGCCGATATTGGCGGTGACCCAACGCAAGATCGCCGGCAGGTCGTAATGCGAACTGCCGTAGAGCGCCGCCTCGTGCTGGTTCCAGCCGCGCTCGCGCATCCAGTGCGTGTCCTCGAACTGATGTTGGACGTAGAACAGCCACACCCCGATCGAGGCGCCAATCATCGTGATCGGCAGATGGATCAGCAGGAACGGGCCGATGCCAACGAACCAGATGACGATGGCCGCGACGGTGGCAATCGCCGCATTGGTGCCCATGGTGCTGACCCACGGCATCCATCCCGCGTCGCGCATCATCCCGGCCGGAAGCCGATGCCGCAGGATGAAAAGATAGGCCGGCCCCAAACCGAACATGACGAGGGGATGGCGGTAGGCGCGATAGCGCAGGCGGCCCCAGCGCGACAGCGCGCGATATTCATCCACCGTCAGCGTATCGATGTCGCCGATACCGCGCTGATCGAGATTGCCTGAACTGGCGTGATGGGCGGCATGCGACCGGCGCCAGAAATCGTAGGGGGTCAGGGTCAGGACGCCGATCGCGCGTCCGGCCCAGTCGTTGGCGAGCCGGTGGCGGAAGAAAGAGCCATGACCGCAATCGTGCTGGATCATGAACATCCGCACGAGAAATCCGGCGGCCGGAACGACGAGCAGCAATCCAACCCAATAGCCGAAATAGAGCGCAACCCACATCGCGACCCACAACAGCACGAACGGGCCCACGGTAATGGCAAGCTCGACGAAGGCGCGCGCAAGGCTCGGCTGCCGGTAGGTAGCCAGGCGCCGTGCCCACTCGAATGCCGATGTGGCGCGGTCGGTCGGAGCCGTCTGTGTGTTATTTCCCAATGTCTTTCCATCTGGCAGCGCGGCGCGAGCGCTCGCGCTGCCGTTATGCCGGCGGTTTCACCGAAGGCGGGTGGTCATTCAGCACGGAGCTCAGCAGAGAGCTGTGCACTTCGAGGCCGTTGTAGTCGATGAAGCCGGTTTGGCCAACCTGTTCGTGCGGGGTGTGCCGATCATCTCCGCAATCGCGCCAACTAAATCGGCGCTCTCATTTCGCAGAACGCGGGTTCGCCTCACTCACCCGCCGGCAGCGCCGGATTCCTGCGATCCGAACCGGACCACAAAGCACGTATGGCCGCTTTCGCCCGACGGGATGTGCAGGTTGCCGCCGATCTGCTTCACGAGCGCCAGCACGATTCTCATTCCGAGGCCTTTGCATTTCGATGGGTCGAACCCCGCCGGCAGTCCCGGCCCGTCGTCCAGCACCGACAGCGAATAGCCGGCTGCCTCCTTTTCAAACCGGACGATGATGTTTCCCGGACTGTGCTTGGCAGAATTGGTGATGAGTTCGTTGACGATGAAACCCAGCGGGATGGCGGAGGCCGTGGGTATTTTTGCCGCCATGCTTCTGACGGCGATCACCTGACCGTCCAGCAGGGACGAAAGATCGTCGCACAGATGCTGAAGATATTGCCCGAATTCGACCTGTTCCTGATGGTCGAGGAGATGCAGCCGGTGATGGACGCGGCCGAGCGCGGCGACGCGACTGGCCGCGACCGTCAACTGCGCCGACGCTTCGGGCGACGCGGTGCGGCTCTGCAAGGACAGCAGGCTCGCGACCAGTTGCAGGCCGTTGACGAGCCGGTGCTCGAATTCCCGCGCCAGCAGTTCTTGACGCGACGCTTGCGCGCGCATCTCCCGCAGCAACAATTCTTCACGCGCACGCGCGGCTATCAATTCGGTTTTAAGCGCGACAAGTTGCGTGTTCTCGCGTCCACTACGCATGGCGCGCGGCAGAAGAAACACAGATTCGGTATCGTAAACTGAACTACTCATAATTCTTCCTCCCGCTACGTTCGCGATGCAGTCCCTGGTGCTCGGCCCGCTGGGGGGAGAGGGGAAGTACCCAGCGGGCGCTACACCCGGATCGATGTCCGGCTTGGCCGTAGGGATGTCGGCCATTCAAGCTTGCGTGCTCGCCATGAGCCCCCAAGCATTAATGATGCTTGCACCCGTCCGGGACTGCGGCTGTTCAAAAGCGCTCACTAACGAAGCAAAGCTGGACATACTGAAGATGCAATGAAGCCAAACGAACTCGCCGCGCATCCAGTAGACACCTGGAACAAAAGAGATAATCGGCTCTGCATCGTGCGGCCGGCCGCGGCGGAACACTCACGCAGTCGTTATGCCGGTGGCGATGAATGGAACCAAGACAACCGGCCAAACGTTTTCAAACCGCCAGAATTCGATGTTGCGCAACACGCAATATTTCCGACATTCGTGGCGAAGGAAGACGTTCATGGACACGACCACGCTTCTGATCATCCTTTTGATTATTCTGGTGCTCGGTGGCGGCTTTTACGGCCGCGGCCGCTGGTACTGAACCGACCGGAGCCGGCGCCCCGCGGAAAATGTTACACAGGCTCTTTCGCCGTGGGCGCCTTCACCGTGGGCGCTTGCTCGTTCAGCACCACGCTCAGCAGCGAACTGTGCACTTCGAGATGGCCGTTGTAGTCGATGAAGCCCATGTCGCGAAACTTGTTCATGAAATGACTGACGCGCGACCTGGTCGTGCCGATCATTTCCGCAATCGTTTCCTGCGTGATCTTGGCGACGATCGGTTCTGGCCGGCCTTCCTTGCCGAAGTTGGCCAGCAGCAACAATAACCTTGCAAGCCGCTTTTCCGTCGAGTTGAAAAGCTGGTCGACGAGATCTTCCTCGACGCGCGCGTTCCTGGCCAGGATGTGCGAGATGAACATTTTCGAGAATGCGGGCTCGTCCTGAAGAACGCGCAGGATTTCCGCTTTATCCACGCGCATGACGACGCATTCCGTCATCGTCGTTGCCGTCGCCAGACGCTTCGGTTGTCCGATCAGGCAGCCCTCGCCCAGAAACTCGTCCGCTCCGAGAAGGGCGACGACCGCTTCCTTGCCGTGCTGGGAGATGACGGTGACTTTGATCTTGCCCTTCTTGATGTAGATCACATCGTCGGCGTCGTCGCCCTGCGTAAAAACGATCTGCTTCTTCGGGTGCGTGACAATGATGCGCCCCTTGGCGGCCGTTTCGAGGAATGTCGCAGGGTTGAATTTTGCTCCGCGTGATGCCTTGGCCGTACTACGCCGTCTGCTCATCCAGCCTCCTCGCAATCCGAAAGATTGAGCCGATCGCGGTTGCCCGGCTGTATAAAATTGCTCACTTCGAGCGGACGCCGGGCCGGAGCAGCGCTTCAATGGTCCGCGGATTCTCGGCCGGGCGGCTCCGCACACTATACACCCCGCTGAAGGCGGTTGTCCGATTTCACGAAAACGCATGTTTTGGGGCGTTTGCGCTTGATCGCATCACATAGCCCTTAGGTTGTGTGCGATCGTACGCGAGACCGGGCGCGCCATTTCGGCGCCTTGATTATTGTTCCCTTCCCCCTCATCTCTACGCCGCATGCCTCAGAAGAAAATCGGCTTCCTCTCCTTCGGCCACTGGACTCCTTCGCCGAACTCGCAGACGCGCTCGGGTGCGGATGCGCTGTTGCAGTCGATCGACCTCGCGGTCGCGGCGGAAGAATTGGGCGCGGACGGCGCCTACTTTCGCGTGCATCACTTCGCGCGCCAACTCGGCTCGCCCTTTCCGCTGCTCGCGGCGGTCGGCGCGAAGACGAAGAAGATCGAGATCGGCACGGCCGTCATCGACATGCGCTACGAGAACCCGCTTTACATGGCGGAGGACGCGGGCGCGGCCGACCTGATCGCCGGCGGACGTTTGCAGCTCGGCATTTCACGCGGCTCACCCGAGCAGGTGATCGACGGCTGGCGCTACTTCGGTTACGCGCCGCCAGAGGGAAAGACCGACGCGGACATGGCGCGGAAGCACGCCGAGGTCTTCCTCGAAGTGCTGAAAGGCGAGGGTTTCGCGCAACCGAACCCGCGTCCGATGTTTCCGAACCCGCCCGGCCTGTTGCGTCTTGAGCCGCATTCCGAAGGCCTGCGCGATCGCATCTGGTGGGGTGCGGCGACGAACGCGACCGCCGAGTGGGCGGCGCATCTCGGCATGAACTTGCAGAGCTCGACGCTCAAATTCGACGAGAGCGGCGAGCCGTTCCACATCCAGCAGGCGAAGCAGATCCGCGCCTACCGCGAGGCGTGGAAGGTCGCGGAAAATGCGCGCGAGCCGCGCGTCTCCGTGAGCCGCAGCATCTTTGCGCTCATGAACGACATGGACCGCGCCTATTTCGGGCAGGGCGGCAAGGAAGAAGACCAGATCGGCTTCATCGAAGCCGACACGCGTGCGATTTTCGGGCGCGGTTATTCCGGCGAGCCCGACGCGTTGGTGAAAGAATTGGCGAAAGACGAAGCGATTGCCGAAGCCGACACGCTCTTGCTCACCGTGCCGAACCAGCTCGGCGTCGAGTACAACGCGCACGTGATCGAATCTATTTTAAAGCACATCGCGCCTGCGCTGGGGTGGCGTTGAGATTCTCGGCTACGCGCTCTTCATCAACACATAATGCGCCGCCTTTGGCGTGCTGACATATTCAACCCGCTCGAAACCAAGCGCGGGCAGGTCGAGCCCGGCAAGCAGATGCTCGCCCTTGCCGAGCAGTACAGGGCTCACCGCGAAATGCATCTCGTCCACAAGACCGGCCATCAGATATTGCCGCACCGTCTCGACGCCGCCGCCAAGCCGCACGTCCTTGCCCTTCGCCGCCGCGCGTGCCTTGTCGAGTGCGGGGCGAATGCCATCGGTGACAAAGTGAAAGGTCGTGCCACCCTTCATCTCGAATGATTTGCGCGGGTAGCGCGTGAGCACGAAGACGTCCGTGTGGTAGGGCGGCTCGTCGCCCCACCAGCCTTTCCAGCTTTCATCCGGCCACGGTCCGCGCACCGGCCCGAACATGTTGCGGCCCAGAATCCACGCACCAACGCTTTCGAAGCCACGCTTCGTGAAATCGTCGTCCGGCCCGGTCGCGCCGCCGTCTTTCCCCATGACTCTCGTCTGGAACGTCTGCGTGCCGAGCATCCAGCCATGGAGATTCTCGCCGCCGACGCCGAGCGGTGTCTCCCGAGTCTGATCGGGCCCCGCGCCGAAGCCGTCGAGCGAAATCGAAAAGCAGCTTACGCGCAGTTTGGACATGTCGGTTCCTTCACGGCGGATGCAGCCGCGAACCTGAAGACGTGTTCGGCGAATTCTTGTCGGCGCTCTAGCGCCTCTCTTCCAGCGCCAGCGCTTCCTGCAGGAACGACGCCTTCAAATTCGGGTCGGTGAGGAACTCGCCGTAGAAGGCGCTGTTGACCATGCGGCTGTCGATGCTCGCGCGTACGCCGCGATGCGTGCGGCACAGGTGCACGGCGCTGATGCGGATGGCGAGCCCGCGCGGCTGCGTCACGTCCATGATGTATTTGCCGATCTGCGCGACCAGCTCTTCCTGGATTTGCAACCGCGCCGAAAAGTAATGAACGATACGGTCGTATTTCGAGAGCCCGATGATCTTGCCGTCGGGCGAGGGCAGCACACCGATGAAGGCCTGGCCGACGATCGGCATCAGGTGATGCGCGCAGGTCGAGCGCACTTCGATCGGGCCGGTCACGAGCAACTGGTCGTAACGCTCGACATTCTCGAACTCGGTGACGGCCGGCGGCGCGCTGTAGCGGCCGTACATCAGGTCCTCGACCAGCATCCGGGCGACGCGCATCGGCGTCTCCTGCATGTTGTGGTCGTTCTTGGTGTCGAGCTGGAGGATGTCGAACAGTTCCTCGAGCTTCCCCGCGGCCGCCTCGATCATGGTTGCCTTTTCGGCGGGCTCCAGCACGCCGACCGCTTCGTTGCTGAGGCGGGAGGCGGGGAGACGGTGAATGGTGCAGCTCATGGACCCTCGCAAAACCTGTCTGGAATGAATATTTGCCTCGGGAACACGGGCGTCAACCGCGCCGGAACGCCCCATCCAGGTGGGACTTTGCCGCCCACGCCGGGGCGGCCCCGGCGTCAATCGTCCGACAACGCTTGGCCGTTAGAATGCCTATGAACCGGCCGGAGCGCCTGCTAGAGCCAGCACACCCGGAACCGGCGCCGCGACCCGGCGGTTTTGCGGGAAGGAGCCCAATGCACGACTGGTGGCGCAGCATCGACGGGTTTTTGCGCGAACGGGTGAACTGGCACCGCGTCGGTGTCGTGCTCGGCCTGTCGATCACCGTCATTGCGCTCTACGTCCTCTATAAACTCCTGCGCGGCATCGACCCCCGCGAAGTGCTCGACGCGATCCGCCAGACGAGTGCGCTGAACATTTTTATCGCCGCGCTGTTCGTGGCCGCGGGTTACATCACGCTCACCTTTTACGATTACTTCGCGTTGCGAACGATCGGGCGCGATGAGGTGCCGTATCGCACGGCGGCGATCGCGGGCTTCACCAGCTACTCGATCGGCCACAATGTCGGCTTCTCGATCTTCAGCGGTGGCACGGTACGCTTCCGCATCTATTCGACCGCGAGCGGCTTGAGCGCTGTCGAGGTTGCGAAGATCTGTTTCATCGCCGGCCTTACGTTCTGGCTCGGCAACATCGCCGTGCTTGGGCTCGGCTTCATTATTCACCCCGAGGCCGCGGCCGCGGTGGATCGCCTGCCGCCGGCCGTCAACTACGCGGCCGGCGTCATGTTGTTGGCGCTGCTCGCCGCCTACACGATCTGGGTGAGCATCGCGGACCGCAAATTCGGCCGCGGCGGATGGTCGGTGACGCTGCCGGGCGGCCGATTGACGCTCTTGCAGATTTCCATCGGCGTCATCGATCTCGCCTGTTGCGCGGCGGCGATGTACATGCTGATGCCGGCCGAACCGCCGATCGATTTCATTTCGCTCGCGGTGATCTTCATCGCGGCGACGCTCTTGGGCTTCGCGAGTCACACGCCCGGCGGCATTGGCGTATTCGACGCCACGATGCTGATCGCGCTCGCGCAGTTCAACCGCGAGGAGCTGGTCGGCGCGCTGCTCCTGTTCCGGCTGCTCTATTACATTATTCCGTTCGCGCTCTCGCTCGCGATCGTTGCCTACCGCGAATTCGTCATGAAGCCGCGACGCATCGTGACCAAGCCGCGCCGCCGGCCCTCGACCGCGGCCTGACCTACTTGCGCGGCGGCATGCCGCCCGGCAGTTTCATGGGCTTCAGGCCCGGCGGCGGCGTGAGGTCCTTGATGTTCTGCGGCGCGCGTTCGAGCTCCGTCACCTCAAAGATCGTCTGCCGCTTGCCCTCCACATTGCCGCTCATGCGCAACATGATGCCGTCGCGCGTGACGCAGACGAGGGCGTCCATCTTCTTGTCATCGGCGGTCTTGGTGTCGGGCTTCCAGAGATCGCAGGTTTCGCCCGCCACCTTGTCCGTGCCGACGCGCTGGCCCGAGCCCGCCGCGACGCCGACATTGCCTTTTTCGCCTGCGCCGGTTTCGATCGCCATCGGCGCCATGCCGGGCATCGACATGATCATGATGCCCTTCTGCGTCTTCACGTCGAAATAGCCGACCATCGGCTGCGGCATTTCCGCTGAGCGCATTTCCATGCGCATCTTGCCGTTGGAGTGCCGGTACTCGACCGTCATGCCGCCCGCCATGCGGCCCTTGCTGCGGTAGTCGGCAGCCGGAGACGGCATAGTCTCCGCCTCGGCGATGCCCGCCAGGCCGAACAACACAACACCCGCTGCCATTATCCGCTTCATCACCGCCTCCGAATCGTGTTGCCCGCCTGACTGTATGGTTGATGTCATGGGCGAAATTGCGCCGCAAGCGAGTGTCTTTCGGCCGCCGGCCGATGCGGTGCATGGCGTGCTTCGCCCGAGCGCGCTACATCTGTCGGCGGAAACCAATATGCCGGAATCGATCGACGCCGCCGGAACGGCCACACGACCCTCATCCTTGCGCAGCCAGGACTGGCGCGCGCGTATCTATGCCGCGCGCTGGGTGCTGGCGGTGGCGTTCGCCGTACTTCTTCTGTTGGCGTTCTGGGGAAAGCTGACACCCGTTGAAGCTGCGGCGGCTGCTCTCCTCATTGGTGCCGCCGCGCTGATCCCGCGCCGCTCGCGGATCGCCGCGCCGGCGGCCGCGCCGGTGACGTCCTCGCGCATTCCGTTCGCCGTCGATCCGCAACTCGCCGCCGTGATCGGCGCGCTGCCCGAGCCTGCGCTCCTGATCGACCGCCGCGGGTCGATCCTCGTCGGCAACGAGGCGACCGTGCGCTCCATTGGTCCGGTGCGTCGCGGCGAGCCGCTCTCCTTCACCGTGCGCGCGCCGGAGATTATCGAAGCCGTGCGCGCCGCTGCCGATGGAACGGCGCGGCGCGTGGAATTCAACGAGCGCGCGCCGGTCGAGCGCGCGTTTGAAGTTTATGTGACGCCGATCCTGTTTGCCGGCGCGGTGGATATGCGCAACGCCGACGCCTTTTTGTTGACCTTTCACGATCTCACGGCGCAACGCCGCGTCGATCGCATGCGCGCCGATTTCGTTGCGAACGCGAGCCACGAATTGCGCACGCCGCTCGCCTCCCTCTCCGGATTCATCGAAACACTGCAAGGTCCCGCGAAGAACGACGGCGCGGCGCGCGACCGCTTCCTTGGCATCATGGTCGATCAGGCGCGGCGCATGTCGCGCCTGATCGACGATCTCCTGTCGCTCTCGCGTATCGAGCTGAACGAACATCTTCGCCCGCAAACGGTCGTCGACTTGGTCGCAATCGTCGGCGTCGTCTGCGATACGCTCGCGCCGCTCGCGAAGGAGCGCAATGTCGAGCTCGTTGTCACCGGCAAGGAGCAGCCCTTGCTCGTGCAGGGCGAGCGCGATGAGCTCACGCGCCTCTTCGAGAACCTGATCGAGAACGCGCTGAAATACGGCGGCAGCGGCAAGCGCGTCGAAGTCGCGCTTGCGCGGGAGGGGGCGGAGGCGGTTGTCACCGTCCGCGACTTCGGTCCCGGCATTGCGCCCGAACATTTGCCGCGCCTGACCGAGCGCTTTTATCGCGTGGACGCGCAGACGAGCCGCGCCGAGGGCGGCACCGGACTCGGCCTCGCCATCGTGAAGCACATCCTCTCGCGCCATCGCGGGCGGCTTGCGATCGAGAGCGAACTCGGCAAGGGCGCGTCCTTTGCGGCCCGCATCCCGCTCTCCACACCGGGCAGCGTATAAAAAGCCAGCGCCGGCAGGCGCTTGGCCTGTCATCTGCCTGTCACCCGCCAGTCATAGAAGTTTGGCCGAGGATCCCTAGGAGTCCCGATGCCACGCAAAGAGTGGCCTTTCGGCCGGAAGGTCGATTGTTCGATTCACAGAAAGGCACTGTCCATGAAGCTCTCAACCCTCGCCTTGACCGCGGCTGTCGCGCTGACCGGCGCCGCTTCGAGCGCGCTTGCCGCCGAAATTTCGGGCGCCGGCGCAACGTTCCCCTATCCGATTTATGCGAAGTGGGCCGACGCCTATAAGAAAGAAACCGGCATCGGCCTGAATTATCAGTCGATCGGCTCCGGCGGCGGCATCAAGCAGATCAAGGCCAGGACCGTCACCTTCGGCGCGAGCGACGCCCCGCTCACCGGCAAGGACCTCGACGAAACCGGCCTCGTCCAGTTCCCGATGGTCATGGGCGGCATCGTGCCGGTCGTGAACCTCGAAGGCATCAAGCCGGGCCAGATCGTCCTCGACGGCCCGACGCTCGCCAAAATCTATCTCGGCGACATCACCAAGTGGGACGACGCCGCGATCCAGAAGCTCAACGCGAACGTGAAATTGCCCAGTACGGCGATCGCGATCGTCCACCGCTCCGACGGCTCGGGCACGACCTACAACTTCGCCTACTACCTCGCGGATGTGAGCGCGGACTGGAAGTCGAAGGTCGGCGTGAACACGTCGCTGCAATGGCCGGTCGGCATCGGCGCCAAGGGCAACGAAGGTGTCGCGAACAACGTCGCGAACACCAAGGGTGCGATCGGTTATGTCGAATACGCCTACGCGCTCCAGAACAAGCTCACCCATACCAGGATGATCAACAAGGCGGGCAAGGCGGTCGAGCCGACTTCGGAAGCGTTCCAGGCGGCCGCAGCCAACGCAAACTGGAAGTCGAAGCCGGGTTACGGCGTGATTCTCGCCAACCAGCCGGGCGACGCTTCGTGGCCGATGACGGCGGCCACGTGGATTCTGCTTTACAAACAGCCACAGGATGCAGCCGTGACCGGCGAGGCGCTTCGCTTCTTCGCCTGGTCCTTCGACAAGGGCGACAAGTTCGCGGATGAGCTGCACTACGTTCCGATGCCCGACAATGTCGTGAAGGACATCAAGGCAACCTGGGCATCCGAGATCAAGGACAAGAGCGGCAAGGCTGTCTACCAGGTCACGAACTGACCGACGCGAACAGAGGAAAGGCGCCGACGCGCGCCTTTCCTCCAAAGTCTGATTTGTAATGCCCGCGCGGAGAGAGCCTGTGGTCGACATGACGGCAGAAGGTGCTGCGTACTCCGTGGCGGAACCCCCCTCACGAATGAAGATCCTCAACCGGCTTCGGTTGACCGACACGGCCTTCTACTGGCTCACCCGCCTCGCTGCGATCGGCGTGCTGATCATACTCGGTGGCGCGATCGTCGCGCTGATCGACGGCTCCATGCTGGCACTGCGCGAATTCGGTTTCAGCTTTCTCTATACGGCGCACTGGAATCCGGTGACCGAAAAGTTCGGCGCCATCGCGCCGATCTACGGCACTCTCGTCACCTCGCTCATTGCCATGCTGATCGCGGTGCCGATCGGTCTGATGATCGCGGTCTTTCTCACCGAGCTGTGCCCCGCTTCGCTGCGCCGGCCGATCGGCATCGCGATCGAGCTACTCGCCGGCATCCCGAGCATCATCTACGGCATCTGGGGCCTGTTCGTATTCGCGCCGTTCTTGCAGCGTACCGTGCAGCCGTTCCTGATCGACGTGTTCGGCCCGATCCCCGTGCTGTCGACGATCTTTGCCGGTCCGCCTTACGGGATCGGCATGCTGACCGCGGGCTTGATCCTCGCGATCATGGTGCTGCCCTTCATCACCTCGATCTCGCGCGACGTGTTCGAGTCGGTGCCGCCCGTGCTCAAGGAGGCGGCCTATGGCGTCGGCTGCACTACCTGGGAAGTCGTGCGCTATGTCGTGCTGCCCTACACGCGCGTCGGTGTGATCGGCGGCGTCATGCTCGGCCTCGGCCGCGCCCTCGGCGAGACCATGGCGGTCACCTTCGTGATCGGCAACGCGCACCGGATCTCCGCTTCGACCCTCGCGCCCGGCACCACGATCTCCGCCACCATCGCCAACGAATTCACCGAAGCGGTCGGCGATCTTTACAGTTCGTCGCTGGTCGCGCTCGGCCTGATCCTCTTCGTCATCACCTTCATCGTGCTCGCGATCGCGCGCTACATGCTGATGCGGCTCGAGCGGAAGGCGGCCTGACCATGAACCCGCTATTCGCCGGCCGTCGCCGCCGCAACATGATCGCCATGACTCTGTCCTTCGCCGCGACCGCCTTCGGTCTCGGCTGGCTCGTGCTCATTCTGGGCGTGTTGTTCTGGGAAGGCCTGAGCGGCCTGTCGCTCAAGGTGTTCACGGAAATGACGCCGCCGCCAGGCTCCGACGGCGGCCTGCTCAATCCGATCATGGGCAGTCTCATCATCACCTCGATCGCCGTCCTGATCGGCACGCCGGTCGGGATTCTCGCGGGCACCTATCTCGCCGAGTACGGCCGCTACGACCGCCTCACCAGCGTGATCCGCTTCATCAACGACATTCTCCTGAGCGCGCCGTCGATCGTCATCGGTCTCTTCGTCTATGAGATCATGGTCTATCCGATGGGCCACTTCTCCGGCTGGGCGGGCGCGGTCGCGCTGTCGCTCATCGTCATTCCGGTCGTCGTGCGCACCACCGAGGACATGCTCTTGCTCGTGCCGAACCCGCTGCGCGAGGCCGCGACCTCGCTCGGCCTGCCGCGCGCCTATGTCATTCGCCATGTCTGTTATCGCGCGGCTCGTGCCGGGATGCTCACCGGCGTCCTGCTCGCGATCGCCCGCATCAGCGGCGAGACCGCTCCGCTGCTGTTCACGTCGCTCAACAACCAGTTCTGGAGCGTCGATATGAACGCACCGATGGCGAGCCTGCCCATCGTAATTTTCCAGTTCGCGCTCAGTCCCTACGAAGACTGGCAGCGGCTCGCCTGGACCGGCGCGCTGATCATCACGCTCACCGTGCTTGCGCTCAGCATCACCGCGCGCGCCCTGACATCGTCGAGAAAAGAATCATGAGTATTGCATCCGTCGCCGTCCCCGAGGTCCTGCACCACGCCGCCATGTCCTCCGATCTGGTCGAGCGGGTGAAGATCCGGAATCTTGAGTTCTTCTATGGCGACAACCGCGCCCTGAAGAGCCTTAGCCTGTCGCTC
>JAICQA010000217.1 GCA_025929595.1 Xanthobacteraceae bacterium | reverse complement strand
TCGCGGCCCTCGCGATAGGTGCGGTCGCGCAGGCGCTGCTGCTCCTGGATCATGCGCCCGAGCTCGTCGAGCATGTTTTCCATCTCGCCGTTCTGACCGCTCTGGGCCTGCCGGTTGCGCGAGAGGTTTTCCAGCATGGCCTGCATCTCATCGAGCATGCGGCGGGCGGCGTCGCGCGCCCCGCTGCGGGCCAGCTTCTCGATGCGGTCGAGCATATTCTTCAGATCCTGCGGACGCAGGACCTGCGCATTGCGGTCGAGCGGGCGAGCGTCGGTCGTGCCGTCGCGTTTGAGTTGCTCGGCGAGCGCCTGCATGAAGCGGTCGAGCGCCTGACGGAGCTGGTCGGTGAGCTTCTTGATTTCTTCGTCGCTCGCGCCGCGCTCAAGCGCCTGACGGAGCGCGTCTTGTGCCGCGCGCAACTGTTTCTCGACGTCGGAGAGCGTTCCGTCCTCGATCAGGACCGCGATTTCCCAGAGATAGTCGAGCACGCCGCGCAATTCGTCGTCGGACTTGGCAAGCTTGAGACGCGTCGCGGCGGTACGCAGGCCCAGATAAACGGCGGGTTCCGGCGTGAAGCGTTCGGGTGCGAGCATCAGCGCCTCGAGCGCGCGATTGACGCGCGGTCGGGCATTCGCGTCAAACGCAAGGATGCGGCGCTGTTCGACGAGCGCCCGGGCAAGCGGCTTCGTGAACGGACGCGCCGGCAGGCTGATGGCGCGCGGTTGGCTCATGCCCTGGTTGCCGCCTTCGTCACGCGCCACGAGTCGGAGTGTGGCTTCGACACCCGCCCACGGGTGCTCGGTGATGTCCTTGCTGCTTTCGCCGGCGCCCGCGCGCGAACGCGCCTGCGGCAGCGACAGCGGGAAGTCCGGCGCGCCGACGAGGGGGCGGCGTTCGGGTCCACCTTCGTTGTGCGCGATCTTCGGGTCGGTGAACTGCGCGTCGGCCGAGGTGACACCGTAGTCGTCCTCGACCTTGTAGCCGAGCGAGATCGTGGCGCGGCCCATGACCTGCGGATCGCGGCTGAGCTCGATCACGGGCGGGCGATCGGGGATCGCGCGGAAGCTCCACACGACGTTGCCCGCGGGCAGGCCGTCGACCGAGAGCGAGCCCGTGCCGGTCACCCGGAAGCGGCGCTCGATGCTGCCATCGGCGGTACGCGGCGTGTCGGATTTTTCCTCGCTCAATCCGCCACTGGTCTTCAATTCAATGTCGTCGATGCCGGTGGCGCGCACCACCAGTTCGCTCTTGTCAGGCACCGAGATCGCCGTCATTTCGCCCGGCGCGGGCGCGTCGTGGCGAATGCCGGGCAGGAGCACCGGCGCGCGTCCCGTGTAGGGCGGCGGCGTAATCCATGCGTCGACGCGATAGAGTTTGGGCGTGACCGCGCCGCGCCAGTCGAAGGCGGCGATGACGCGGCTCGTGCGCTCGTCCTCGGCCATGAAGAAGGTCGCGATCAGTCCGAGCAGGACGAGGGCGCGCAGCGCGTAAGGATCGCGCGCCGCAAGATGCGGACGCGGCCAGCCGGCGCGCAGTCTGCGCGCGCCGTCGGCGACGCGTGACTGATGCGCCTGCCAGAGCGCGTCGGCGACCGGATCGCCGGCACCGGTGATCCTGGTGTCGACGATGGCGGTGGCGGGCCGGTGCCGAAGACCCGACGTCGTGTCGAGACGGTGCAGCGCTTCGCCCGTGCCGGGCAGCCGGAAGCCGAACGCGGGCAGGAAACTCGCGACGAGAATGAGCGCGAAGATCACGACGCCCGCGATGCGGGCGAGCGGCGGAAGTACGAGCCACAGCCCGGCCCATGAGACGATCAGGAAGAGTGCGACGGCTGCGGCGACGGCGACGGCGACCGGCCAGACGCGCTCCCAGAGCATCGCCCGGCGCGTGCGCGCAAGCGCGCTGCGCAGCAGGCGCAGGGCTGCTTCCGCGCGCGGTGACGGGGTATCCTGGCTGTTGTCTGGGGCGGAACTCAAATCATGCGCTCCGATCGCCGGAATCGGCGGTATTCTAACACGCGCCCCCGGTGCCCATAGGAAGCCTGGATAAACTTGGCTTGAGCAAGACCGGTTCCGGTAAGACCATGATCCGATTCAATCGAAGCGGATCATGGTCTAGCTTTTTGTTTGAGCACGATCTTTTCCGAAAACCGGTTCCCACTTTTCGGGATCGTGCTCTAGGAGAGCCAGGGCGGCAGGCGGTCGAGGGCGACGATGGCCTCGGCGTCGAGCCGGGGCCGGACGACCGCCATGTCCTTGCCGCGCACCAGCACTTCGGGCACGAGCGGGCGGGTGTTGTAGATCGAGGCCTGCACCGCCCCGTACGCGCCCGCGGTCATCACCGCGAGCAGGTCGCCCGCCTTACATTCGGGGAGCGTGCGGCCGAGCGCGAGATAGTCGCCCGACTCGCAGACCGGCCCGACCACGTCCGCCGTGATCGTCGCGGCACCGTTCGCCTGACGCAGCGGCTGTATGTGATGATAGGCCTCATACAGCGTCGGGCGGATTAGGTCGTTCATCGCGGCATCAACCACCACGAACGTCTTCGCCTCCCCCCGCTTCACATAGAGGACACGCGTGACGAGGATCCCGGCATTGCCGACGATCATGCGGCCGATCTCGAAGACGAGCTTGAGCCCGAGCGACCTGGTGTGGCGCGTGATCGCCGCGGCATAAGCGGAGGGCAACGGCGGCTCGGGATCTTCGGGCCGATAAGGAATGCCGAGGCCGCCGCCGAAGTCGATGTGCTCTAGCTTGTGGCCGTCGCTCATGAGCGTGCGCGCGAAATCGGCGAGCACGGCGGCCGCGTTCTCGAACGGCGCGAGATCGACGATCTGGCTGCCGATATGCATGTCGACGCCGACGACGCGGATGCCGGGCAGCCTGGCCGCGGCCGCGTAAACCTCGCGCGCCCGTGAGAGCGGTACGCCGAACTTGTTTTCCGACTTGCCGGTCGAAATCTTGGCGTGCGTCCTGGCGTCAATATCGGGATTGACGCGCACGGAGACCGGCGCGTTGCGCCCGAGCGACGCGGCAACCTCCGACAACGCCTTAAGTTCGGGCTCGCTTTCGACGTTGAAGCAGTGAATGCCGGCCTTGAGCGCCGCCGCCATTTCGTCGCGCGTCTTGCCGACGCCGGAGAAGACGATCTTTTCGGGCGGCACACCGGCGTCGAGGGCGCGCAGGAGTTCGCCGCCCGACACGATGTCGGCGCCGGCTCCCTGGCGCGCCAGCGTCGCGATCACCGCCTGGTTGGAATTGGCCTTGAGCGCGTAACAGATGAGCGTGGGCGTGCCCGCGAAGGCGTCGTTCAGGACGCGATAGTGGCGCTCGAGCGTCGCGGTCGAATAGCAATAGAACGGCGTGCCGATGTGCCCGGCCAGCGCCGTCAAGTCGACATCCTCAGCGAAGAGGGCGCCGTTGCGATAGTCGAAGTGATGCATCGTTGAAAAGCGAGCTTACAGGAGCCCGTCGAGGATGAAAGGCCGGTCGTTCGGATTGGGTTTTCGAGGATCGGCGGCGCGTGCTTTCTGCTCCTGCTGCTCGACCTTTTTCTTTTCCCATTCCTTGGGCGGCATCGTCGGGATGATGTTGCGGACGTTGGCGCCGCTCTGAACGCGGCTCTGCTCGATGAAGACGTTCTTGCGCGCGTATTCGTCCGGTGCCGGGTCGGCGCCCGGCTGCGCCGCTGCCGTCACTGCCGGGTCGGCCGCAGCCGCGGTCGGCCTTTCAAGATCGCCCTTCACGCCACAGGCGGAGGTCAGTCCGGCGAGCAGCAGGATGGCGAGCGCAGGGAAAAACGCCGGGCGACGCGGTGCGGACAAGTGAATTCTCCGAAAGGCGGGCGGACTATAGACCAAACTGCAAAGGAGGCGAGGGTGAGGCGTGGGTGGCGCTCACCCCTTCCTGCCGAGCTTTTTCAACCATTTCTGCGCTTCCCGCCGGACATTGGCGGGGGCGGTGCCGCCAAAACTCTTGCGGCTCGCGACCGAGCGGTCGACGGAGAGGACCCTGAACACGTCTTTCGTGATCCGTTTGTCGACGGCCTGCATGTCGGCGAGCGGAACGAGATGCAGCACCTGACCGGTCTTCGACGCGCGCGTGACGATCTTGCCGGTGATCTCATGCGCCTCGCGGAACGGAATATCGAGCTTCTGCACCAGCCAATCCGCGAGATCGGTCGCGGTCGAATAGCCGTCGCCGGCGAGCATGGCCATGCGCTTCGCGTCGGGCTCGAGATCCTTCACCATGCCGGTCGTTGCCGCGACCACCAGCGAAAGGGTCGCGAGCGCGTCGAAGGTCGCTTCCTTGTCTTCCTGCAGGTCCTTCGCGTAGGCGAGCGGCAGGCCCTTCATCACCACGAGCAATTGCATGAGCGCGCCGACGATGCGTCCGGCCTTGCCGCGCACCAGTTCGGCGGCGTCGGGGTTGCGCTTCTGCGGCATGATCGACGAACCGGTGGTGAAGCGGTCGGAAAGCTTCACGAAGCCGAAGGACGGCGACGACCAGTTCACGATCTCTTCCGCGAAACGCGAGAGATGCGTGGCGCAGATCGACGCGGCCGACAGAGTCTCGAGGATAAAATCGCGCGAGGAAACGGCATCGAGCGAATTCGCCATCGGCCGGTCGAAGCCGAGCGCCTTCGCCGTGACGTTGCGGTCAATCGGGAACGACGTGCCGGCAAGCGCCGCCGCCCCCAGTGGGGATTCGTTCAGGCGCTTGCGCGCGTCGCTGAGCCGCCCGCGGTCGCGTGACAGCATCTCGACATAGGCGAGCAGGTGATGACCGAAGGTCACGGGTTGCGCCGGCTGCAAATGCGTGAATCCGGGCATGACGACCGCGGCGTATTTGAGCGCCTTTTCGGCGAGCGCGCGCTGCAAGCCCGCGAGTGCGCCGTCGAGCGCGTCGATCTTGTCGCGGACATAGAGCCGCAGGTCGGTCACGACCTGATCGTTGCGCGAACGCGCCGTGTGCAGCCGTCCCGCGGCGGGACCGATCAACT
>JAICQA010000415.1 GCA_025929595.1 Xanthobacteraceae bacterium | reverse complement strand
TCGCGTGGTGCTCGACTTCCCCGACGTCGTGTTCAAGCTGCCGGCCAGCGCCGGCAAATCGGGCAGGGGACTCGTCTCCGCCTTTCGTTACGGTGTCTTCGCACCGGGCAAGGCGCGCGTCGTCATCGACACGAAAGAACCTGTCGCGATCGACCGCAGCTTCACGGTCGATGGCTACGAGGCGCAACCCGCGCGGCTTGTCCTAGACCTCGTGCCGACGAGTCGCGACAATTTCATCAAGAGTGCGGCCACGAAACAGAAGCAGGCGCCGCCCGTCCATACCGCCTCCCTCCCGCCGGCGGATGCATCGGCGAAGTCCGGCCCGCCGATCATCGTCATTGACGCGGGGCATGGCGGCATCGACTCCGGCGCCGTCGCACCCTCGGGCGTCGAGGAGAAGGCAGTCGTCCTCGCTGTCGCGAAGAAGCTCGCGGAGAAGCTCGAGCGCACGCGGCAATTCCGCGTCATCCTCACGCGCTACGACGATACGTTCCTGCCGTTGCAGGAGCGCGTGCAGATGGCGCGTATGAATGCTGCAGCGCTTTTTATCTCAATCCATGCGGACTCCATCTCGCGCAAGGACGGCGACGCCCGCGGCGCCTCGATCTACACCGTCTCCGACCGCGCGTCGGACGCCGACGCCGCGCGCCTCGCCGACAAGGAAAACCGCGCCGACGCGATCGCGGGCGTGGACCTCTCCGGCAAGAGCGACGACGTGGCCGGCATCCTTGTCGATCTCGCCCACCGGGAAACCAAGAACTTCTCCGGCCTGTTCGCCCGCACGCTGGCGGGCCGGATGCAGTCGGCGACCCCCATGCACCCGTCGCCGCTGCGCTCGGCGGGCTTCACGGTGCTCCGCGCTCCGGACGTGCCGTCCGTGCTGGTTGAGCTTGGATTCCTGTCCAACTCGCTGGACGTCAGGCTCCTGACTTCCGATGTCTGGCGCGAGCGCGTAACCGATGCCATGACCGAGGCGGTGCACACCTTCTTTCAGGGACGACTGACGGCCGCCCGGTAACGGGAACCGGGCCTTGATGGCGGCCATTGCGCTATGATCCGCCGGAACGTATCGGCCATTGGATGAGCCACCTGCTGCCCGACTATTACGAGGCCCTCGCGAGCGCGATCGAGCGTCTGCCACGCAACGATCGCGCGGCGCGCGGCGCGCTCTATGACCGGGCGCGACGGCTTCTGATGGAGGAGGCGCAGAAGGCCGATCCGCCCTGGCAGTTGATGGAGATCGTGCGCGAGCAGCGCGCGCTCGAGGAAGCGATCCTCAAGGCCGAAGGCAATTACGCAAGCCAGGTCGCGGCACCCTCGCGCCCGAAGGCGCCTGCGCCCGCGAGACCCCGCCCGCGCCAGCCGCAGCCGGCGCCCGCGCCTGACGAATACGACTACGAAGAAGAGGCGCATTACGACGCTGGGCCGCCGCAGCCTGAACGTCACGAGCCCGTCTATGAGGAAGAGCACGAGCCCGAGCCGCGGCGTGCTCGGGCTCAACTCCCGCAACGAATCCAAAGGACCCGGAACGGTACGCGAAACGCGCGTCCGGCCGAACCGCGCGCGAATTATCCGTTGTGGGGCTGGGCGATCGTGGGCGGCCTCACCTTGCTTGTGCTGGTCCTGCTGATCCTTCTCCTTCGTCCCGACGACGCGCCCGTCGCACCGCCGGCGCCGGCCAGGATCGAATCCAAATCTCCGCCGCAGACGGAAGAGACGCGCGCGCGGGCGGAAGAGCGCAATCAGCGCCAGCGCGAAGCGATCGCGCGCGGCAACGACGCCAGCCGCGCCCAGGATTATGCCGGAGCAATCGCCGCTTACAGTGAGGCGATCAATCTCGGGCCGGTGGACGCGCTGGTCTACAATAACCGCGCCTTCGCCTATTGGAGCCGCGGCCTGACGGACGAGGCGATTGCTGACTACGACCGGGCAATCGAGCGCGAGCCTGACAACATCGTCGCGCTGACCAACCGCGCCGTGGCCCACAATTTCCGTGGTGACTACGACGCCGCGATCCGCGATCTCGACCGCGCGCTCGCGCTGAAACCGGACAGCCCCGACGTGCTGAACAGCCGCTGCTGGGGCCGGACGCTCGCCGGGCAGATGCAGGCCGCCATTGCCGACTGCAACGAGGCGCTGCGGCTGCGGCCC
>JAICQA010000112.1 GCA_025929595.1 Xanthobacteraceae bacterium | reverse complement strand
GGTCAGCAGCAGCGAAAGCACCATGAGTGGCGCCGCGCAGAGAATCTGGATCGCGACCAGCCGGCTGCTGCCGAAATTCCGTCCGGTAACGCCGATCAGGTAGGCGACCGTGGACGTGATGCTCACGAATTGCACGAACGTATCGGACGTCAAGGCAAACGCGAGCAGGCACCACACACCGAGCAAGACATAGTGCACCGACGTTCCGAACGCATAACGGAATTCCCAGCGGGACGCATCGCGGCCGGTCAAAATCAGCGGCCGCTCGCGTTGATACGCGCTCATGCCGCGAGCCCGCGCCATGACAACCGCGGTCAGCGCAAGCGTGCAGAGATAGAGCAGCGGCTCGCCGGTTTTCCACGCCGTGAGGAACATCGCGAGGATAATCGCGATCGAGCCGACGATGAGTGTGCGCGCATCCTGATACAGCGAGTCGACGACGGAAATATAGATTTCCGTCGGTAGGTCAGACCGCTGCCGCTGCCGTGAACGCCAATTCCACCGAGACATACGAACTCGACAAAATGATCGATTGAGCCTGCGCAAACTGTGCCAAAATTGACTGAAAATTCCGTTCACTCATCCAACCAGATTTTCAGGAACAGATTGAGAAATCGGCTCTTTTCCTGACTTGCCGCGTGCAGCGAAGCCTTTTCGTTTACAGCAAAAGGCGATCCTGCGCCTTGTGGTTGTATCACGCTAAAATGCACTTCAATGCTCATGCGGCGCCGGGACTCAAACGGAAATGGCCGGTGCCTGACGGCACCAGCCTTTCCTCCCCGATGTCGGGATTCGCTCAGTGCGCGACGGCGACGATCCACTCGCGCGCGGCGCGCTGCGCCGTCGCGATCTCGTTCTCCGACATCTCGTTGGCGAGCTCGCGACGGTAGCTCACCGCTTCGCGATTGCCGCGTGAGGCCGAGAGATTGAACCATTTGTGCGCGGCAACCTTGTCTGCCGGCACCGACCCGCCGATCGAATAGAACATGCCGAGCTTGAAGCAAATCTCCGCGACGTTATCGCGCGACTGCATCGCCGCCTGTTCGAGCGCGAAAAGTTCGCTGCGCCCCATTGTAGCCCCCTGTGTATCCCGCGGCGTTGAACGCCGCTTTTGCCCATCCGGACACCCCGCCCGGATTGCCGCCAGCATGCCGGGGGAATTTGAATCGCATCTTAAGTGGTTGAATGAACAAAATATTTCGGCAATTCGCGATTCAGCTTTCGTTCAGCCTGAAAACCGCTGCGGCGCAAGGAGCGGCGCGAAAACGAAAGCAGGCGGTAACGATGCGCCGTTACCGCCTGCTCACCATCCGGGCGGGCGTTGTCGGTGGCTGAAGTCCTTATCGGGCAGCGGCCGCGAGCAGCGCCCGCCGAAACGGTCCCGAGACGCTGATGGCAAAATTGTAATGCCGCTTGGAGAACGCTTGCGCCTTCTGTGGCGCCTCACTGCGATATCCGACGTAAATTCCCAGGATCCGGTTGCCCGAAACGAGTGCGGCACCCGAACTGCCCGGCCCCGCGTTGCAATCGATGGCAAACTCCTGAATGCCATCGCCTGCCATTCCGATGACGCGCCGGATTGAGCACTTCTCCACACCGATTGCCGCATCCGATCGGTTTCCCCCCGCGCACATGGTGACGGGCACCGGCACGTCCGGCGCACCCGCGAGCGCATACGGCGTCGCGCCGGACACGGGTGCAACGAGCCGCGCCACGCCCCAGTCGCGAGTCGCCGGCTGTGAAAGCGGCGTGGTGCTGCCGGTGACGATCGATGCGTAATCGAGCGGGACCGGCCCCGCCCCTTCTCCCCCCATTGGCTCGAAGACGCAGCCGATCCTTCGCTTACCAAACTGGTCAATGAGAACGTGCGCGGCAGTCGTGATCACGTCGTTGCGCAGGGTAAGCTGCCCGGTGCCGGTCGCCGCGCCGCAACGGACAAGGCCGATGGCGGGGAATCGCTTGCTCAACTCGCCGGGTGCGGGCGCCGACCGGCGATCCATGCTCATGTTGACGGCGGGCACGAACGGGCGCTCCAGTTCGCTGTCTCTCGCAGCGGTGGAAAATCCAAAGCCGTCCGATGGAATCGAGGCGCAGATACCGCCGATCGCGATCCAGGGCCAAAGCTGTCGCAGCCTCACCACTTCGTCACCGTTCCCGCGAACCGGGTTGCCCCCGATCGCGAGATTAGCCAGATATCCTTGCCGATACCATCTCCACGCTTCCGATGCGGCAAGCGAAAGGACGGCCCGGCTGCCGGCCGGGCCGTCCGCTCGTCCAACCGGCGACGCGTCGCCGGCCAGTAGGATCAGTCGCCGCTGTTGATGTAGAGATCGCGGTTGATCCAGACGTCCTCGAAGCTCAACGGCGCCGCCGCGCGCGACCCGAGACCCACGTTGCGGCCTTCGATCAGCCCGTTCGAGACCGGAGCCTGCGTAAGGAAGTGCGGCACCGGCGCATTGGGCGAACGCAGGTACGCGGTCTCTTCCGGCGTGTTGGGCGCCGAGTCCGCCATCGCGGCAGTCGTCGCGGCCATCAGGAAGGTCGCAACGAGTGCGGTCTTGCTCTTGGTCTTCATGATCGTTCTCCAGTACTGCGGACCTGTCGACCCGCATTGTTGCTTTGTTGCCGTGCTCACCGCGGTCTTGCGGTGTGCTTCACGCAACAAGGTACGGGAGCAAGTGGTGACTCGATGCAGCGCGGCCAATCACGAGCGGATGATCAGCGCGTGAACAAGAATTGATTCCAAGCTCGGTTCTTGCCGCGCGCCGACGTCTCCGTGTGGAAACATCGCATTCCTTAAGGATCCGGTGAACGCCCGCACCCGCGCGCGCCGGAATCGCGAACTTGATCGGGATGCTTTGCCGCAGGCGAAGCGCATTCCAGCCATGCGTTGCGGCAAATTTCATTCGACCAAAGTCAGATCGCGCGCGGAAATTCTTCTCGCCACCGATCAATATCCGCAAATGACCAATCAATTGCCGTGATGAATTGGCCTGCCGCAACCATCGCCAGAATTCAGGCGCGCGCCCCTTGCGTGAACAAAAGCTTCCACGCTTCCTTGTCCTTGGCGATATCGATCTTCCCAGCCTCTGCCACCTTCACGTCGAGGCCGCGCCGCGTCGCCGGGCGCGCTTCCATGTCCTTGATCCAGCGAACGACATTCGGCGCTTCCTCCGGCCTCAGGTCGAGTCGGTGGTAGATGCGGACCCAGCCGAGCAACGCGAAGTCCGCGATTGAAAGCTCGCCGCAGACGAATTTGCGCTTCGCAAGCCGCTTATCGAGCACGCCAAGCAAACGCCGCGTCTCATTGACGTAGCGATTGACTGCGTACTCGATCTTCCCCGGCGCATATCGGACGAAATGGTTGGCCTGCCCCATCATCGGGCCGATGCCGCCCATCTGCCACATGAGCCATTCCTCGACCTCGACGCGCTTGCGCTCGTCCTTCGGATAGAACTTGCCGGTCTTGCGCCCGAGATACTGCAGGATCGCGCCGGACTCGAAGACGGAGATCGGCTTTCCGCCCGGTCCGTTCGGATCGATGATCGCCGGCATGCGGTTGTTCGGCGCGATCTTGAGAAACTCCGGCTTGAACTGTTCGCCCCGCGCGATGTTCACCGGCTTGACCGCATAAGGCAGCCCCATCTCTTCGAGCGCGCAGGTGATCTTGTAGCCGTTCGGCGTCGGCCAGAAATACACCTCGATCGGCTTTTGCCTGCCTGTCGCCTTGCGTGCGGGCGCTTTCGTCTTGGACATGGTCTTCGACTTCTTCGCACGCGCCATGCAGCAGCTCCATCGGATGCAGATCGCGGTCAACCGCGCACTGCACGATTAGACTGCGGTTTTGCGTCTGACAACGGCGTCCCGCTCATATCCGGGGCGCGGAAGCGAGCCCCTTCATGAGAACGGGACCGGTAGGCCGCCCAATGGGCGAGCCGGTCGCGGGCTCCAGCGTGATTTCATAAAGTTGATCTTCCCGCGCCGGCAGATTGTGGGTCTGGAAGCGCGCGCGCTCGGCACGGTCGATCAGGCCGAGCGACACCGGCCCGCGCTGCTTGTCGTAGAGCGTCCAGACTTCCAGCGCCTTGCCCGGTGGCACTTCGATGTCGCGCAGCGGCACCACGACGATCGAACCGTCGCCGAAGGCTTCGACGATCGCGCCCGGCAGAGCGCCATCCGTCTGCAGGACCGCGATGATGACCGGCTGCGGCGTTGCCCGGCCTGCAAGCAAGCCGACCGCAATGGCGAGCATGAGGCTCGCGGCCGCGCCCGCGAAGCTCGCTCCGCGCCAAAAGCCAAGACTCTCCCACAACCGCTCCACCCAGCCCGGACGTTCCGCCACCGCAGCGGCACGCGGCGCGCCGATGCTGGTCTCGATGCGCCGCCACAGATCGGCTGACGGCGCCTGCGCATCGGCCGTGGCGTCCAGATCCGAGAAGCGCGCGCGCCAATAAGCGATCTCGTCCTGCAGCGGCTTCTCGCGCGCGAGCCTGCGCTCAAATGAATCCACGTCCGCACCTTCCAAGAGGCCGAGCACGTATTCGCCGGCCAGCACCCGATCGTTCCGCTCTCCGCCGCTCATGCGAGGCACTCCCGCAACTGGATCAGGCTGCGCCTGATCCATGCCTTGGCCGTGCCGAGCGGCACATTGAGACGCGCGGCGATCTCGCCGTGCGACAATCCTTCGACATAGGCGAGCAGTACGCCCGCGCGCCGCTTTGGCTCGAGCCCCTCAAGACAACGCTTCAACGCGCTGCCGTCGCCGAGCCGGTCATATGCGTCGTCGGTGACCGCGTTCCTCTCCACAGCGAGCGTCAGCGCTTCGTCCTCTGTCGGCAGCTCGCGGCTCGCATTGCGCAGGATGCTGATCGCGCGGTTGCGCAGGATCGTGAACATCCACGCGCGGCCCCTGCCGAGCGCCGGATCGAAACTTCCGGCATGACGCCAGATCTGCACGAACACGTCGTGCACGACTTCTTCCGCGAGTTCGCGCCGCCGCACGATGCGCATGGCAGCGCCGATCATGGGGCCGCTCTCGCGTTCATAAAGCGCGCGCAGGGAATCCCGCCGCCCTGCCGCACAGGCCGCGATCAACGTCGCAAGCTCGTCGACTTCCAGATGACCGCTAGTCGGCGCCTTCAAGCCATGCCTCCACGGAGATTCCTCCCCTATCGGCGGTCTACGCACCCGGGCCGCGTCTGGATGCAGTGGCGCGATATTTTTCTTTTGCGCATCCCGCCACAGCACACGCCGGTACTAGACGCGAGGACGATCGGTCCTCGATCAACAGTATCGGGAGAACGTCATGTTCCGCAAACACAGCACGCTCGCCACATCTCTGGTGCTTTTGGGCGCCTTCGGCGCGGCCGAATCCGCCTCCGCGCAGGCCATCCTCGCCCTCGTCGGCGACAACACCATCGCCATGATCGACCCAGCCAGCCGCAAGGTCACCAAGAGCTGGCCCGTGAAGGGCGTCGACAAGCTCGCCGGCATCGACGTGCGCCCGGCCGACGGGATGCTCTACGGTGTGACCACGAACGGCTGGATCGTCACCATCGACACCAAGACCGGTGAGACGGCTAAGAAGCTCGAACTCACCGAAAAGCTCGACCCGAAGCTTCCCGCAGTCGTGGACTTCAACCCGGCCGCCGACGCGCTGCGCCTGATGAGCACCGACGGCAAGAACCTTCGCATCAAGGTCGACGAAGGCAAGACCACGGTCGACGGCACGCTCAAATTCGCCGAAACCGATATGCACAAAGGCGAAAAGCCGAATGTCGTGGCCGGCGCCTACACCAACAGCGTCAAGGGCACGAAGGAAACGGCGCTCTACAATATCGACGCCACTATCGGCGCGCTCTTGCGCCAGGCGCCACCGAACGACGGCATTCAGAACGCCGTCGGCAAGCTCGGCTTCAAGGTGTCAGGCCCCGTCGCGTTCAATATCGTCGCCGACGGCAACGGCAAGAACGACGCTTGGCTCGTGAACGGTGGCACCCTCTACGCGATCGATCTCGCCACCGGCAAAGCGAAGTCGGTCGGCGCGATCGCCAACCTCAAGGGCACGATCCGCGACATCGCCTGGTGGCCTGCGGACGCCAAGCAGTCGATGTAACCGCGGAAGACGGCCGGCCGGTGCGCCCCCGCGTGCCGGCCGGCTTTTACCGGCAGGCGGGAGACTGCGGGTCGAGACGGGCCAGGAACCAGACGCCGCCGCGCGACGCAAACAGGCCGCCCGGCTTCGCCGCGATTTCGATTTTTTCAGCTTTATCTGCTGCAGCGCCGATGACACCGCGCGCAGCCCGTTCCTGCCCTTCCATCCAGATGAAGCTGCAAGGCAGATCGGTGCCCTGGGGCACGCGCTGCACGCGCAGGGAGTCGCGCGCTGTCACCCGCAACTCGGGCATGGCCGCACGCAGATTGCCCGCCTCGCGCACATTGACGCTCGCGATCGTTCCGCGATCGAGACCGCGCTCGGCAATCGCCGCCCCCAGCCGCTCATACGGCATCAGGAGCGCGCGCTCGGCGCTGCGCGTGAGCGCATTGTCGGTCACGCCGACAAAACGAATGACAAGAATGGCAACGGCGAACATCATCGCGAGCCCGGCGTAGTTGCGAGCGGCGGCGACGGGCGCCAGCCGCGCGATGCGCGCGAACACATAGACCGGCGCGATGAACAGCATCGGATGCATGTAGCGGGCGGCGATGTTCGTCGCACCCGTGAAGACAATACCGACCGCTGCAATCGCCAGCGCGAAAATCATGGCCCGGAACGCAAGACGTTCGGCAAGCGACGGCGCTGCCGCGTCCGCCTTTGGATTCACGAATGCCTCCGGCGCAAGCAGCGCGACGATCGCGATCCACGGCAACAGGAAGGTCACGGAAGATGTCAATAACCGCCAAAGACCATAACCCGCGCGGGCGAAATGAGATCGCTGCTGATTGACCAGATGGCCGGAAAGATCCGCGACAACGTCGCCCTGCACCTGCCAGACCCACAACGCATAGGGCGAGAACAAGATGGCAAGAATGGCCAACGAAATCAGCAGCCGCACATCGGCGAGCTTGCGGCGCGTCTCGGGAATGCTCAGCGCCGCGAGCAGGAGCCCGGCCACCACCAGCGGGAAGCTGAACTTGGCATAAAGACCCAAGGCGAGCGCGAGGCCGAGTAGAGCTGCACTCCGCAAGCCCGGCCGTTCGAAGAAGCGCACGGCCGCCTGCACCGTGAACATGCACGCCGCACACAGCAGCAACGTCTGCGTTGCCCATTCATGGAACGTCCAGCCGACCGGATAGCTGAAGAGCAGCGACAGCGAGGCAGCCGCCGCCCAGCGCTCACTCCTGGTTGCGGCGCGCACCGCACCGTAGGTCGCGATGCCGATCAATGCGATGAGCGAATAACGAACAAGAAGGTGGCTTTCGACGCCCGGCCCCAGCACCTGCTGCACGGACCAGAGGATCCACTCGTAGAGCGGCGGCTGGCGGACCTGGTAGCCGAGCGCGAATTGCTGCGTCAGCTCGTTGGCGCGTGCATCGTCGATGGTCAGCGTCCGCGATACCGCCAGGCGCAACGTCGCATTCGCGATGCCGTAAACGATCCAGAACAGCAGCACACCGCGAAAAGACAGAAGCGCCGAGAGCCATCCGCTTCCGGCGCCTTTCGTCTCGGACCGATGGACGGCGCTCAGTGGGTCGATTCCTTCGGCATGCCGTCGCGCGGGATGTAGCCGGGCAACGCCTCGACCCGCTTCATCCACGCGCTGACATTCGGATACTTCGACAGGTCGAACACGCCGCCTTCGGGCGCGAGATGTACGACACCATAGACGTCGACGTCGGCGATGGTCGGTCCGTTGCCGACCAGCCATTCGTGCTTGCCGAGCCAGTCTTCAAGCACGGCGAAGCCCGCAGCACCGTCGGTCTTGTAGGACTCGATCACAGCCGGCTCGCCCTTGCGGATGCCGAGCGCGTAACCGCGCGAACGGAAAACGCCGGGCGCGAGGCGGTCGAACTCCCAATACATCCACTCGCGGATATGCGCATGCTCCGCCGCATTCTTGCCGCCGAACTTGCCGTGTTTCTCGGCCAGATACTGGAGGATCGAGGACGATTGATTGAAGTGCTGGCCCGCATCGTCGAGGCAAGGCGCCTGTCCGTAGCGGTTCTTCGCCAGGTATTCCGGCTTCTTGTGCTCGCC
>JAICQA010000347.1 GCA_025929595.1 Xanthobacteraceae bacterium | reverse complement strand
GGCGTCGATATCGCGCGCCGCACGGTGGCGAAATATCGCGAGTCGATGCGCATTCCTTCTTCGGTGCAGCGCAGGCGGGAGAAACAAAGCGCGGATCCCGCGGTGCAGGGCGGAGCGCCGAATCGTTAACGCCGCCGCGCGCGGGTCGCCGGCCGGTTCGACTCAATTTCGCGTTCTTTGTTGGGAAAACGGGCATTGACCTTGCCGGAGCCGGCTCTTATGGTCCCGCGCCTTCGACGCCGGTAGCCGCGTAATCCGCCCCGGTTTCGTGCTGGAATCAAATCATGCCGTTGAACGACCTTCTCGCCGCGCACGCGGTATTGCCTGCGCTGAAAGCGAAGAACAAGAAACAGGTACTGCAGGAACTCGCCGCGCGAGCGGCGGAGTGGTGCGGTGGCCAGGAGCGCGAAATTTTTGAGACGCTTCTGCATCGTGAGCGCCTCGGCTCGACCGGCATCGGTCAGGGTGTCGCGATCCCGCACGGCAAGCTGACGAGCCTCGGCCGCCTCGTCGGACTGTTCGCGCGTCTGGAGAAGCCGATCGATTTCGACGCGCTCGACGGCCAGCCGGTGGATCTCATTTTCCTGCTGCTCGCGCCGGAAGGCGCGGGCGCCGATCACCTGAAGGCGCTCGCGCGCATCGCGCGTTTGCTGCGTGACGAACAGACGGCGGCGCAGTTGCGCTCGGCGCGCGACGAGGCGGCGCTACGCTCGCTGCTCACCGCGCCTGCGGCGGCGGCCTGACAGAGCCGCAAAAACAAGCGCCCCCGTTTTTTCCCGGGGGCGCTGTCACTCACAAATCTGATCGCGCTTAGTGCACGCTGACGGTGGCGAGCTCATGCTCGCGTGCGTTGGCTTCCGCCGCCTCGCGGCTGTCCGTCAGCATGATCGGCGTGCCGTCGGCCGCGTGCAGGGAAAACAGTTTCATGCCGGGCGCGAGCGAGGGCGCCTGCGGAAACAGCTTCGTGACCTCCTCGGAACGGATCGGCCGCACATAAGCGATCTCGCCGCCGCCAAGCACGGCAAACGCTTCCGGAGTCAGGCTGTTCTCGGTCTTTTCGTCGAAGGTATTGATCATGATGCTACTCCTCGCTTCGACCGGCCTGATTCAACGCACCAGTCGAGATATTGATCCGGCGCGGCGTTCGCGCCGTCTCGGGCCGCTCCAACTCGACGGACAGAAGCCCGTCATTGAGGTCGGCGCCCACGACCTCCATTCCGTCAGCCAGCACGAAAGTGCGCTGGAATTGCCGCGCGGCGATGCCGCGATGCAGGAACTGCCGCCCAGGCTGCTCCTCGATCTGTTTGCCGCGAATGACGAGTTCGTTGTCTTCGACCGTGACGTCGAGCTGATCGGCGGCGAATCCGGCAACGGCGAGCGTGATCCGCAGCCGTTCCGCCCGCCCGTCGGAGCGCGCGATGCGCTCGATGTTGTAGGGCGGATAGCCGTCGGCGCTCTTCACAACCCGGTCGAGCGCCCGCTCGATCTCATCGAAGCCCAAAAGAAACGGGCTCGAGAGGGTAGGAATTCGTGACATCGCAAAGTCCTCGTCAAAGCGACTTTGCAGGGCCCTCTTAGGCACCCGGAGCCAGGACAGACCTCGTTCTGGCTCGTCCTGAATATGGTGATGGTTTGCGCCGCCACAAGGCGCGCAAAGCCCGCTCAACCAATGGGTTGCTTACTGCTTGCCAGCCGATCGCGGAGGCTGGTGGAGCCAGGCGGAGTCGAACCGCCGACCTCTTGAATGCCATTCAAGCGCTCTCCCAACTGAGCTATGGCCCCATTTAGACGCCGGGCCGGCCTCGCAGCCGGATTGGGAAGGCGGCCTAAGAAGATTTAGGTCGCCTCAAGCGTTCGCCCAAGGTTGCCCTCAGGCGATTTCGTTCAAGCACATGCCCCGAAAGGGCTCAAGCCGGGATCAGCCTTCCCGGTCTTCCTCAAGCTTTTCGCCGATGATGTCGGAAACGTCGCCGGCCTCCTCTTCCTCCTCTTCGAGGAAGGTATCGTCAGCGTCGTCGTCCGCCACTTCCACGTCGTCGCCGTCATCGACGTCCGCTTCGCCGGCCGGCGCCTTCTTCTTGCCGGTCGCTTCCGCGTCCGCTTCCTCGAGCGAGATCACTTCGGCGCCCGCAACCGGCAGATCGGCTTCTTCGACCGGAGCCGGCGCGGCCTCTGCGGCACGCGCCGCAGCGGCACGAGACGCAGCGGTTACGGCATAGACGGTGCCGCATTTCGGACAGACGATCGGCGAGCGGCCAAAGTCGTAAAACTTGGTGCCGCAGCTCCCGCAAACTCGCTTCAAGCCGAGATTCGGCTTCGCCACCGCAGTTGCTCCATCGCTCGGAAAAATGGGTGCCTCCATGACCCGTGCCCGGGGGCCTGTCAAGGCCGTCAGCCCTCTGTCGTGACGGCCTTTCGGTCGCGTGCTAGAGCCTCGCGCCGAATGCAGGCAACCAGCACGTCCAAAACGCCGTCCCGGAACACACAAGGGACCGTTGCACCGCTTGCGGCGCGCGGCAGCCGTCCGCTGACGGGCCGGGCGCGCATGCCCGGCGACAAGTCGATTTCGCACCGGTCGCTGCTCCTGAGCCTCCTCACCGTCGGCCGCAGCGAGATCGAGGGCCTGCTCGAAGGCGAGGACGTGCTTGCGACCTTGGGCGCATGCCGCTCCCTCGGTGCTTCGGCCGAGCGCGCCGGGCCGGGCGCCTATCGCGTCCATGGCGCGGGCATCGGCACCCTGTTGCAGCCGGGCGAGGCGCTCGACTTCGGCAACGCCGGCACCGGCACGCGCCTCACCATGGGCGTCGTCGCGGGTCACGCGATCGATGCGCGCTTTGACGGCGATGCGAGCCTGCGCCGCCGCCCCATGCGTCGCGTGCTCGATCCGCTCCTGCGCATGGGGGCCGAAATCGTCGGGTCCGATGAAGGCCGCTTGCCGCTCTTGTTGCGCGGCGCGCGCGATCCGCTCCCGATCGAATTTGAAAGTCCGGTTGCGTCGGCGCAGGTGAAATCGGCCGTGCTGCTCTGCGGTCTCGCGGCG
>JAICQA010000358.1 GCA_025929595.1 Xanthobacteraceae bacterium | reverse complement strand
ATCGGCCACAGGAGCCGCCTCGCCTTGTCGAGGTTGGCGTTGTCGGGCCAGGAGTTGAGCGGAGCGAAACGCTGCTGCCCCGCGCCGGCGCCGCCGCGGCCATCGGTGATGCGGTAGGTGCCCGCGCTGTGCCACGCCATGCGGATCATCAGGCCGCCGTAGTGACCGAAGTCGGCCGGCCACCATTCCTGCGAGTCCGTCATGAGGGCGTGCAGATCCTTGATCACCGCATCGAGGTCGAGCGTCTTGAACTCCGCCGCATAGTCGAACTCCTTGCCCATCGGATCGGACAAGGCGGAGTTCCGGTGCAGGACCTGCAGGTCCAGCATCTCGGGCCACCAGTCGCGGTTCGCGCGTACGCGGGCGCCGCCCGTGAACGGGCACTTGCCTCCGCCGCCGTCAGCTTTTGCATCCATGTGAGCCTCTCCCTTTCTTTCTGCGCCAGATCAAAATCGATAGCGGGCAAGCCCGGCAGGACCGCACCCGAATGCGGGAACGTTGCACCTGGCGGCCATAAGGGCTAATCGTATTTAGCTCTGTTCTAAATAAGATTACCTGATCGTGATTTCGCTGCGGCAACTCCGCTATTTCGACGCTTTGGCGCGCACCCGCCACTTCGGCCGCGCCGCGGAGCTGGTGAATGTCAGCCAGCCGGCCCTCTCCATGCAGATCAAGGAAATGGAGGCGGAGCTCGGCGCACCGTTGATCGAGCGCCGCCGCAACGACATCCAGCTCACCCCGGTCGGCAACGAAGTGCATCGCCGTGCACAGGAGATCCTGAACGCCGCGCACGATCTGGTCGATTTCGCGCGCCACGGAACGAAGACGCTGTCGGGCCCGCTCTCGCTCGGCATCATTCCCTCGATCGCGCCTTATCTCTTGCCGGACACGTTGCCGCTCCTGCGCAAGCGGTATCCCGAACTGCAGCTTCGCTTCCGCGAGACGCAGACAAGGACGCTGGTGGAGGAATTGCTGAGCGGCGAGCTCGATCTCATCCTGCTGTCGCTCCCCTTAAGCCATTCCGAAATCGAAACGCTTGGGCTGTTCGAGGATCGCTTTCTGTATGTAACGCGAAGGCCGCGGACGGCGGCCACGGACAAGCGCATCGCGCTCTCCTCCATCGACGAATCGCGTCTCCTGCTGCTTGAAGAGGGTCACTGTCTGCGCGATCAGGCGCTGGAATTTTGCAACAGCGCGCGCAGCGCCTCCGCGATCGGCAAGCCCGATCTCGGCGCCGCGAGTCTCTCGACGATCATGCAACTCATCGCGAACGGCTTCGGCGAAACGCTCCTGCCGGAGATTGCGCTGCACGCCGAGATCGGCGGCAATCGGCATGTGCGCGCGCAGCGCTTCGCCGACCCCGAACCGAGCCGCGAAATCGGCCTTGCCTGGCGGCGGCGCTCTGCCCGCAAGCATGACTTCCTGGCCCTCGGCGAGGTGCTGAAAGAGTGCCGCCCGGAGCCGCGCGGCACAGCCGGCGGGCGTACAACTTATTGAAATTGATCAGAAAAGCCTGTCACGCGACTTTTGTCCGCCGGTCATAATGGGCGGCGATAAGGTCCATGCATGGCAAAGGCTCGAGCCAGACAAGCAGACGGCGCTGCCAGCGACCTGCTGCGCGCCGCCGCCGCCAGGATTCTGGCCGACGCAAATGCCGCGCTTGAAATCCGCGGCCAAACGCACGCCACCGCCATCCACGATTTTCGCAAGGCGCTGAAACGATGGCGCGCACTCCTTCGGTTGATCGAGCCCTGGCTTGGCACGAACGGCAAAAAGCTTCGACACGAGGCGCGCGATCTCGCACGGGAACTTAACTCGCCGCGCGACGCGCAGGCGGCCCTGGACGCACTCGTCGACGCGGCGAAACGCGCACCGGATTTCTCGCCGGCCATTGTGCGAAATGTCCGCACGCGCATCGAGGACCTGCGCAAGCAGGCCGAGGCTACGGCGCTTGCAGAAGACGTACGCGTGCGCATCGACGGTTATCTCGGCCTCGCGTCCCGGTCAGTCGCGCGCTGGCGCATCGATGGCGTAAAGTCGTCCGAGATCGCGGAACGCCTGACGAAGACCTATCGACGCGCACGGCGGAGATTGCCGGATCGCTGGCAGGCAGCCGGCAGCGAAGAACTGCATGAGCTGCGTCGTCACGTGATCGAGTATCGTTATCAGATGGAGTTGGCCGCGCCGCTTTGGCCGCGCCTCGCCAGGACGGCGATCGAGGAGGCCCAACGCCTGCGCGACCGGCTCGGGCGCCATCAGGATCTTGCGGTGCTCTCCGCCCTCACCGAGCCGCACCGGCCGCTGGCGTCCTGGCGTTCCCGGCTCGCTCCCCTGATCGCGGAACGGCAGTCGCTGCACTTGAAGCACGCCGCGCGGCTCAGCCGCCGCCTGTTCGCCGAGCGGCCCAAGGCGTTTCGCCACCGGCTCGCTTGAGCGGCGCACCATCAACTTGCGGTGATGCCGCCTGCCGGACGCCGGTCACGGCGGCGCCATGTTGCTTAGGCATTGATCCCCTGTCTAAAATTCGCGCCCTTCCCGCCCGGCGCAATGGCCGCCGGTCTCACCGACGAGGACGGAATGCAGTTCTCCACAAGTCGAACGATCGCGCTTGGCGCCGGCGCCTGGCTGCTGACCGCCGCCCCCCTTCACGCCCAGAACGACCGGCCCAATCTCGACGTTCATTATGTTCCGACTCCGCAGGAAGTCGTCGACCGCATGTTGAACATGGCGAAGGTCACCAAGGACGACTTCGTCATCGACCTGGGCTCGGGCGACGGGCGAATCGTGATCACGGCGGCGCAGAAATTCGGCGCGCGCGGCATGGGCGTCGATCTCGATCCGCAACGCATTCAGGAAGCCAACGCCAACAAGAAAAAAGCCGGCGTCGAGGACAAGGTTGAATTCCGTCAGGCCAATCTGTTCGAAACGGATTTGAGCAAGGCGACGGTCCTGACAATGTAT
>JAICQA010000124.1 GCA_025929595.1 Xanthobacteraceae bacterium | reverse complement strand
CGACCAGCCGGGCAGCGCGGTATGCGTGCGGCTTGAGGCGTCGCTTGCCCAACTCAATACGGCCGCCACCGGCGGAGCCAACCCCGAGCAAACACGGCGCTACGAAGAAGCAATCCAGCGCCAGCGTTTCGAACTCGACCAGACCATCGTGCAGGCGAAGCGGCTCGGCTGCGACACGGGTGGCGGATTTTTTCTCTTCGGCAACACGCGTCCGCCGCAGTGCGACGGGCTCAACAACCAGATCGGCCGCATGCGCAACAATCTCGAGCGCATGATCTCCGAGCTCGGCAATCTGCGCGGTGGCAGCACCGACCTCAATCGCGATCTGCAGCGCCGCCAACTGGTATCGCAGCTGGCACAGAACAATTGCGGGCCGCAGTACCGGCAGGCGGCCCCGCAACCGCAACGCCCGCGCGGGCTGCTGGAAGCCCTGTTCGGCAGCGGATTGCGTGAGGAAAGCACCATCGACCAGGCGCCGCTCGATATGCCGATGGCCGGGACCTACCGGACGCTCTGCGTACGGACCTGCGACGGATTCTTTTTCCCGATCAGCTTTGCGACCGTGCCCGCGCGCTTCAACGACGACGCGCAAACGTGTCAGCGTCTTTGCCCGGCCGCCGAGACGATGCTGTTCTCCCATCGCAACCCCGGCGAGGAAGTCGATCAGGCGATCTCGATCAACGGCATTCCCTATACGGAGATGCCGAACGCCTTCAAATACCGGCAGTCATTCGACACGTCCTGCTCCTGCCGCGCGGCGGGAGAGAGCTGGGCGGAAGCACTCGGCGTGGGACGCGATGAGACGCTCCAGCGCGGCGACATCGTGGTCACCGAGCAGCGCGCGAAGCAAATGTCGCAAGCCCGGCCCGTGACGCAAAAAGGCGCGTCCGGCGCCGGCAAAAGCACGCCGGCGGCAGCGGCGGAGTCCGCGCCGGCTGCAAAGGAAGAGGCGCCGCTTACTCCGCTGCAAAGCAACCGCCGGGTGCGGATTGTCGGGCCGCAGTTTTATCCGGTGCGCTGAATCGCGGGTCTTGTCATGGCAAGACCAACGAAATCACGCAAAAGCAAACGCGCGACGAGCCACAGAACGGCGCCTCTGCGGCGGCCGCGCCAACCCATGCCGCGGTTCGTGCGCGCTGCGCTTGCCGACCATAAGCTCACGGAAGCCTATCGTGCCCGCCCGCCCTATCAGCGCAACGATTATCTGTGGTGGATCAATTCCGCGAAACTCGAGTCCACCAAGCTCAAGCGGCTGCGGCAGATGCTCAAGGAGCTTGCCGCCGGCCATGGCTACATGGGAATGGCGTGGCGCGGGAAGTGAGGACGGGCGAATTCAGAAATCGACCGACTCGCCGCGCGTCGGCACGGCTCCGCTCACGAGCGAAGCATCCGGCGCCGCCGGCTTCGTGCCGGGATCGCGGAATCGGTTGGTGATCGGATAGCGCCGGTCGCGGCCGAAATTCTTCAGCGTCACTTTCACACCCGGTGCGGCCTGGCGGCGCTTGTACTCGGCGGCGTGCAGCATCTTCTCGACACGGCGCACGGTGTCCGTGTCGAAGCCCGCCGCCGCGATCTCATGCACCGGCTGCTCGCGCTCGACGAGCCGGTCGAGAATCTGGTCGAGCACGTCATAGGGAGGCAGCGTGTCCTGGTCCTTCTGGTTCTCGCGCAGTTCGGCGGTCGGCGCCTTGGTGATCGCGCTTTCCGGGATGACGGCGCCATCCGGCCCGAGCGCGCCGATCGGCTTCCAGCGATTGCGCAGGCGGCTCAGGCGATAAACCTCGGTCTTGTAGAGATCCTTCACCGGGTTGAAACCGCCATTCATGTCGCCATAAAGGGTTGCGTAGCCAACCGACATTTCGGATTTGTTGCCGGTCGTGAGGACCATCGAGCCGAATTTGTTTGAGACCGACATCAGGATAATGCCGCGGGCGCGCGCCTGGATGTTCTCTTCCGTCGTATCGCGCGGCATACCCTTGAAGAGCGAGGCGAGGCTTTGCTCGAGGCCTTCAACTGCCGGCGCGATCGGCACAATGTCGTAGCGGACACCGAGTTTCGCCGCGAGCGACTCGGCGTCGCCGAACGACTCTTGCGACGTATATTTGTAGGGCAGCATCAGGCCGTGCACGCGCTGCGCACCGAGCGCGTCGACAGCCATCGCCGCCACGAGCGAGGAATCGATGCCGCCGGAGAGGCCCAGCACGACGCCGGGGAAGCCGTTTTTATCGACGTAGTCGCGCAGACCGAGGACGCAAGCCGCGTAATCGGCCTCGTCGCCTTCGATCACATTTACCTTCGGGCCGTCCGTGCAGCGCCAGCTCCCACCGTCGCGCTTCCAGTGCGTCACCTGCACGCCTTCGAGGAACGACGACATGTGAAAGGCGAGCGAGCGGTCGGCATTGAGCGCGAAGGACGAGCCGTCGAAGACAAGCTCGTCCTGCCCCCCGACCTGATTGACATAAACGAGCGGCAAGCCGGTTTCGGTGACGCGGGCGACCGCCAGGTTGAGCCGCACGTCTTCCTTGCCGTGATGATAGGGCGAGCCGTTCGGAACGAGTAAAATTTCCGCGCCGGTTTCGGCGAGACACTCCGTGACGTCGGGCGTCCACATATCCTCGCAGACCGGTGCGCCGATGCGCACGCCCTTGAAATTGAGCGGGCCCGGCATCGGCCCTTGGGCGAAGACGCGCTTTTCGTCGAACACGCCATAGTTCGGCAGGTCGACCTTGAAGCGCACACCCTGAATGCGGCCGTCGGCGAGCAAGCAAACGGCGTTATAGACCTTGCCGTCCTCGACCCATGGCGAGCCGATCAGGAGCGCGGGCCCCCCGTCCGCCGTCTCGCGCGCGAGCGTCTCGATCGCGGTGCGGCAGGCCGCCTGAAAGGCCGGCTTGAGGACGAGGTCTTCGGGCGGGTAGCCCGCGATGAAAAGCTCGGAAAAAACGACGATGTCTGCGCCCGCGGCCGCGCCTTCGCGGCGGGCGAGGCGCGCTTTTTCGAGGTTGCCTGCGATGTCTCCGACCGTTGCGTTCAACTGGGCGGCGGCGATCGCAAGTTTGTCGGGCGCGTTCATGGGCTTGGTCTAGCGCCCGCTCGGACCTGCGGCAACGGTCGGCGCAAAACGGCGTTACCGCAGGAATATCGACCTTCCCCACGGTGTTCGCCGCTACAAGAAAGCCGTTTTCGGCGCGACAATCGGTATCGCCGTCAGACAATAAGCCTCAAGCGCAATCATTCGATTCAGGGAGGAATCAATGCTTCGCCTAGCCAAGCACGTACTTACGCTCGCCTTCGCGTTGTCCGTTGTTGCATTCGCCGGCGTCCTGTCCGCCTCCGCGCAAAGCGGCGACGGCTGGACCGTCCTGCTTGACGGGAAAGATACCAGCGGTTGGGATCAGGTCGGGGAAACGAACTGGCGCAGCGAGGACGGCGCCATCGTCGCCGACAAGCTGACCAGCAAGGGCGCCGCTCATCTCGTCAGCAAGGACAAGTACAAGGATTTCGTTCTGCACGTCGAATTCTGGGCGAGCGATGACGCGAACAGCGGCATTTATATCCGCTGCCAGGATGCGAAGAACATCACCGACAAGAGCTGCTACGAAGCCAACATCTTCGACCAGCGCAAGGACCCGACCTACGGTACCGGCGGGATCGTGCACTTCGTCGAGGTGAAGCCGATCCGCAAATCCGGCGGCAAATGGAATACCTACGAAATCACGGCCAAGGGCCGGGACATCACGGTGGTCCTCAACGGTGAAAAGACCGCGGAGTTGCGTAACGGCCTGTTTGCCGAGGGCCCGATCACGCTCCAGCACGGGGCCGGCACGATCAAGTTCCGCAAGGTGGCGATCAAGCCACTCTGACCGAGAACGCTGAACGATTACAGTCCGGCCGCTGCGGACAGCGGCCGGACATGCAGCGCCCGCTCCTTCCTGACGAGATCGGCGAGCAGGAAGGCGATCTCGATCGCCTGATCGGCGTTGAGGCGCGGATCGCAGACCGTGTGATAGCGATCGTTCAACTGCGTCTCGCTGATTGCGCGCGCGCCGCCGGTGCATTCGGTGACGGCCTGTCCGGTCATCTCGAGATGAATGCCACCCGCGTGCGTCCCTTCCGCCGCGTGCACGTCGAAGAACTCCTTCGCTTCCTGCATGATCTGCTCGAAGCGGCGGGTCTTGTAGCCGTTCGCGGTCACGGTGTTGCCGTGCATCGGATCGCAGGTCCACACAACCGGGCGCGCGCTGCGGCGGATCGCTTCGATGAGCGCGGGCAGATGCTCGGCAACCTTGCCGGCGCCGAAGCGGCAAATGAGCGTGATGCGGCCCGGCTCGTGCTCGGGATCGAGAATGTCGAGCAGCTTCATCAGGCCGTCGGCCTTGAGCGACGGACCGCACTTAAGCCCGATCGGATTCCTGATGCCGCGGCAGTATTCGACATGCGCGTGATCGGGCTGACGCGTGCGGTCGCCGATCCAGATCAGGTGGCCGGAGGTGTCGTACCAGTCGCCGCTCGTGGAATCGACGCGCGTCATGGCCTGCTCGTAGCCGAGCAGGAGCGCTTCGTGGCTGGTGTAGAAATCCGTCGTGCGCATTTCCGGATGAGATTCCGGATCGATGCCGCAGGCGCGCATGAACTCCAAAGCCTCGGTGATGCGCGAGGCCAGCGCCTCGTAGCGCGCGGCCTGCGGGCTGTCCTTGACGAAGCCAAGCATCCACTGATGCGCGTTCGAGACATTCGCGTAGCCGCCGGTCGCGAAGGCGCGCAAGAGATTGAGCGTCGCCGCAGACTGGCGATAGGCCTCCATCATGCGGCGCGGATCTGGTTTGCGCGCTTCCGGCGTGAAGGCGATGTCGTTGATGATGTCGCCGCGATAGACGGGCAGCTCGATGCCGTCCTGCTTCTCGGTCGGCGCGGAGCGCGGCTTGGCGAACTGGCCGGCGATGCGGCCGACCTTCACCACCGGCAGGGCGCCGGCGAAGGTAAGCACCACCGCCATCTGCAGGAAGACGCGGAAGAAATCGCGGATATTGTTGGCGCTGTGCTCGGCGAAGCTCTCGGCGCAATCGCCGCCCTGCAACAGGAACGCCTCACCCTTGGCCACGCGGGCGAGTGAGCGCTTGAGAGCCCGCGCCTCGCCTGCAAAAACCAGCGGCGGAAACGACGCGAGCTGGCCTTCGACTTCGGCGAGAATTTTGGGCTCGGGATAGTCCGGCACCTGGAGGATCGGCTTCGACCGCCAGGAATCGGGGCTCCAACGCTCAGGCATCACTTAACTCCACCGTCCGGGAGACGGACCCGAACGGGCCGGGTTATACACGACGCCCGTGGCCGGGCGAACCCCGGCCTTTGTGACGCGGCGGGGACCTGTTCCGATGGTGAAAGAAGAAGAACTGAAGATCGCGGCGCGCGACGGCTATGCGCTCGGCGCCGCGCGGCGGCGGCCGGAGGGCGAGCCCGTGGGCACGGTGCTGATCGCGGCCGCGACTGCGGTGCCGGCGGGCTTTTACCGGCGCTTCGCGACCTATCTCGCGGAGCGCGGTTTCGACACTGTAGCTTTCGATTATCGCGGGGTCGGCCGCTCGCGCCCTTCCTCACTCAACGGCTTCGATGCCCAGATGCGCGACTGGGCCGATCTCGACACAACGGCGGCAGTGGATTTCGCGGCCGCGCTCAATCCCGGCAAGCCGCTTCTTTATGTCGGGCATTCCTTCGGCGGACAGGCGCTCGGTCTGTTGCCGAACAACACGAAGGTCAGCCGCGCGCTGCTCGTCGCCTCGCAGGTCGGCTACTGGCGTTATGTCACCGGTGCGTTCGAGCGTTATCGCGTCTACGCGATGCTGCGCTTCATCGGACCCGCGCTTGTGCAGGCGCTCGGTTATCTGCCGGGCGGCATCGGACTGGGTGACGGCGTGCCGCGCGGCGTGTTTCTCGAATGGGCGGGCTGGTGCATGAAGCCCGGCTACCTGTTCGACGACGAGACGCTGGCGACGCGCGCGAACTTTCCGCACTACAGGGGCGCGCTGCGCGCCGTCGGCATGGCGGACGATCCGTGGGCGACGCCGCCCGCGATCGCGCGATTGCTGCAAGGTTATACGGGCACGAAGCCGGAGCACATCACCGTCGAGCCGCGCGATGCCGGCGCGGCGAAGATCGGCCACTTCAATTTCTTCCGCGCCGATTTCCGCGACACGCTCTGGAAGCCGGCGGCTGATTGGCTCGGCGCGAAGTGAACTCGCCAGCTACTTTTGTGCGTTCGCGAGGTTCGCGTAAATCTTGCGCAGGGTTCGCTTGAGCTGCACGAGGTCGGCGGCCGATACGCCTCCCGCCGCCGTGTCCTCAAGCCCGAGCGCCACCGGGATCAGTTTCTTCACCAGCGCCCTGCCCTTCGGCGACAGCTGAACCAGCACTTCACGGTTGCTCGTCTCTGAGCGCCCGCGCGTGACGAGTCCGAGCCGAACGAGGCGCGTGACGATGCGCGAGACGGTCGATGCCTCAATGCTGGTGATCGAAGAGAGATCAATCTGCCGCTGCCCGCCGTTGTCGGACAGGATCGCGAGCACACGCCACATGTCGATGCTGAGCTTGTTCGCGGCGAGCGCCCGCCGCGTATAGGTTGCGACCAGCGCCGCGCCGACGCGGTTGACGAGATAGGGCAGATAGTCGTCGAGCTTGAGTTGGTCGCGGGACAAGCGAGCCTCAAAACGCTGAGCGGCGGCGGGGAGACTTAGGACAGCAGTCGTGACCCGTCATCCACGGGGCCCATGATAGGCCGCAATTCGATGCCATTGCAATTGATGCACGTGCATGTATCATCGCAACAAGAATTCCGCGAAGCGGACAAGCAGAGGGAGCGCGCCAATGGAATTCGGTTACTTCACGCTCAGCGACAACCATTACGACAACAACGCGCGTTCGCCGAACCAGTTCGTCGCCGACATCACGGCGGAGGCGCTCTATGCCGACGAACTCGGCATGCACTCGGCGTGGATCGGGGAGCACCATTTCAATTCGCTCGGCGTCCTCTCCTGCCCCGACCTGGTGCTCGCCTATATCGCCGCGCGCACGAAGCACATCCGGCTTGCGCCGGCGGTCACCGTGCTGCCGCTGCATCATCCTATCCGCGTTGCGGAGCAATGGGCGTCGCTCGACCTGCTCTCGAACGGCCGCGTCGATTTCGCGGCGGGCCGCGGTTACGACAAGCGCGAATATCTGCCGTTCAATGTGTCGTTCGAGAACAACCAGGAGATTTTCGAGGAAGGTCTTGAGCTGGTGCGCAGGCTGTGGGCCGAGGACGGCCGCATCTCGCATCACGGCAAACATTATTCGTTCGATGATGTCCGGATCACGCCCAAACCCGTGCAGCGGCCGATCCCGACTTACGTCGCCTCGTTCTCCAAGCTTTCGATCGAGCTCGCGGCACGCCTCGGCTGCAACCTGATCGTCGCGCCGTTCGCCGCCGCCATGAGCTTCGGCGGGCTTCGCCAAGTGGTCGACCTCTACAACGAGACTTGCGTGAAACACGGCCAGCGACCCGGCCGCGTGATGTGCAGCTACTTCACGCATTTTTCCGACAATCCGGCGCAGGAACGCGCGCAGCGGGAGCGGCAGGTGCGTTACTATAAAGAGTGCGTGATCCCCGCCTTCCCGAGCGATCCGAAGACTGCACCGCCGAGCTACCGGTATTTCATCGAGATGGT
>JAICQA010000100.1 GCA_025929595.1 Xanthobacteraceae bacterium | reverse complement strand
GTGGCGGCCGACCAGGAGATGCTGCGCCGTTTCTATCTGAAGAACGGCTACGCCGATTTCCGCGTGCTGTCGGCGACGGTCGACATGGACCCGTCGAGCAAGGGATTCGTGATCACCTTCACGGTCGATGAGGGCGAACAATATCGCTTCGGCAATGTCGAGCTGATCTCGAACATCCGCGACGCCGACCCGCAGGTGCTGCGCCGGAAAATCCGCGCGACGCCCGGCAAGACCTACAATGCGGAACAGGTCGAGAAGTCGGTTGAGGAGGTGACGATCGAGCTGTCGCGCCTCGGCTACGCCTTCGCGCAGGTGCGTCCGCGCGGCGATCGCGACGTGCAGGGCCGCATCATCAACGTCGTGTTTGTCATCGAGGAAGGCTCGCGTGTTTACGTCGAGCGCATCAATATTCATGGCAATACGCGCACGCGCGATCACGTCATCCGGCGCGAGTTCGATATCCTCGAGGGCGATCCCTATAACCGGGTGATGATCGACCGCGCCGAGCGGCGGCTGAACAATCTCGGCTACTTCAAGTCGGTGCGCATCACCAACGAGCCCGGCTCGGCGGCAGACCGCGTGATCGTCAACGTGGCGGTGGTCGAGCAGCTCACCGGCGAATTCTCGATCGGCGGCGGTTACTCGACATCGGACGGCATTATCGGCGAAGTCTCGGTCGGCGAGAGAAACTTCCTCGGGCGCGGCCACTACGTGCGGGTTGCCGGCCAGTACGGTCAGCGTGCGCGCGGCGCGGAGTTCTCGTTCACGGAGCCCTATTTCCTCGATACGCGCGTGGCAGCGGGCTTCGATCTCTACGCGAAGCAGCAGTTCCGGTCGGAGTATAACCCGGTCGATACGGAAACGATCGGCGGCACGTTGCGCGCCGGCTTGCCGCTGACCGAGGAACTGACGCTCGGCCTGCGCTACACGCTGTTCCAGCGCGACATGTCGCCGGATCCTTCCTACCCGACCGCGAATCTGTCGCCGGCCTACCAGGCGCAACTGAATCAAAGCGCGCTGACGTCGCAGGTCGGCTACACGCTGACCTATAACACGCTCGATACGATCAAGGCGCCGACGAGCGGCGTCTACGCGACGCTGGCGCAGGATTTCGCGGGCCTCGGCGGCGACGTGAAGCTCGTGAAAACGACGGCGGAAGCGCGCAATTTCTATCCGATCACCGGCGATCTGATCAGCATGTTCAAGGTCGGCGGCGGCCACGTGATGGCGTGGGGCGGCGGCGACCTGCGGCTGCTCGATCGCTTCTTTCAGGGACCGGACGTCGTGCGCGGCTTCGCACCGTCGGGGCTTGGACCGCGTGACATCGGCTCGCCGAACAAGGACGCGTTGGGCGGCACGATGTACTGGACGACGTCGGCGGAACTGATTTTCCCACTCGGCAGCAAGGAGCTCGGGCTGCGCGGCGCGCTGTTTGCCGATGCCGGTTCTGTGTGGGGGTATGATGGGCCGATAACCTTCCCTGCGGGAAATATTACCCTCGCCGACTCAGCTGCCGTCCGTGCCTCGGTCGGCGCCAGCCTGATCTGGGCCTCGCCCTTCGGTCCGCTGCGTTTCGACTTCTCGTACCCGGTCCTCAAGGAGCCGTACGACAAGACCCAGTGGTTCCGGTTCGGGGCCGGCGGGCGCTTCTAGGCTCGCGACTGACGGCCGGTGCACGTCATCGCACCGCATCGGGGGCCGATTTGGGCTGAGATTGCCGGAAAGTCTGGCGCGCGATAATCTGACCCCTGCGGCTGGGGGTCCCGACATGCGCCAACATCTTGGTGCTCGCTTCCGGACAGTTCGCACGTTTGTCGTCGCGGGACTCTGCGCCGCGCCGCTGAGCGTCACCGCGATCAGCGCGCAAGCATCGAGCCGGTGCGTCAACGGTGGCGGAGCTGGCATTCCCTGCATGAGCTCAGCGCCATCGAGCGGCGGCTCATGGTCCGCGCCACCGCCGGTCTACGAGCCGTCGCCGCAAGAGCTGGCGCATCGACGCTCGGTCGCGCTCAACAACCAGGGTGTGAACGCCTACGATCGCGGCGACAATCTCGAGGCGCTGCGGCTCTATCACCTGTCGCTGCAGGCCGCGCCACCTGGCAAGGACACGACGCAGACGCGCCAGAACATCGCGCACGTGCATGGGCGGCTCGGACTCGACGCCTACAAGCGCAAGGAGTACGCCGAGGCGCTGCGGAATTTCGAGCTGGCGAACATCAACTTCCCGGGTCGGAAGGTCGTTCTCGACCACATCGCCGTCGCGAAGCAGATGCTGGAGGCGGAGCAGCGCGAACGCCAGCACGCGCGCGAGATGGAAGAAGCGCGGCGGCGGGTGAGCGGCCTGCTGAACACCGGAGCGGTCTCGGTGGGCAACGCGCCGGCCGCAAACAGCAGCAGCGGCCCGTCGCTCGACTTCATGGACGGCAGGACGCCGCCCGGCGGGCCCGGCACTTCGGTGTCGAGCGGAACGGCAACGGGACAAGGCGATGATCTGTTCTCGCGCGGCGACCGGGGTTCGGCGCCGGTGGTCGCCGGACCGCGCAACGCGGCTCTTGCGGGGTCCGCTCCGACGGCACCAGCCGCCACCGCGCAGACGCCGCAGGCGGAGGCGAAGCGGCCGCTGCTCACCGGCCCGGCGCTTGAAGCGGCCAAAGACCGCGCCAAATCCGAGGCCGCGCGCGACCTCGGCGCGCAGTTCTTCCTGAAGCGCGAATACGGGATGGCGAAGCATTACCTTGAAGAGGCGGTCAAGCTCGATCCCTCATGCGACTTCTGCAAGGCGGCACTGGCCAAGGCGCAGAAGGAGGACGGCAATACGCTGATGAGTATTCTTTTCTTCGGCAAGCCGGAGCAGCCGTCCTCGGAGCAGGCAATTGACGACCATGAACTCGACCGGATGCTGCGTGCGACGGCGAGCCGGCACGACTACGTGATGTCGGCTTTCCAATATGGAAAAGGCGACTGGGACGCGGGGCTGGCGTACCTGCGCGACTGGCAGCGGGCGGCGCCGGGCGACCAGACCGTTGCCGACGCGCTTAAGTTCGCGCAGTCGCTGCGGGCAAGCGTGCAGGCATCGGAAGGCGCCGCGCAAAACAGATAACCGCCGCGGAGGATGAGCGAGGTGAGTGCCGCGGTCCGAACTCTCACAGCGGCATACGTTGCGGCAACGCTGGCATTGATCGCCGGCACGGACTTCGCGCGCGCCGCGGCCGATGGGCTCACGCCGGAAGCCCGGACGGCGCTGGCGCGCGGCGTCGATGCCGCACGGCAGAAGCAGTGGCTGATCGCGCTGTCGAACTTCGAGGCCGCGTTCAAGCTGGCGCCCGGCGCGCCGGAAGTCCTGTTCAATCTCGCGCTGCTGAACGACCGGATCGGCGAGCGCGAATTGCGCAGCACCGCATGGTATCGCGCTTATCTGGCGGCCGCGCCGGATGCCGGCAATCGAGCCGATGTCGAGGCCCGCATCAAGGCGCTCGAGGAAAGTGCGCGCGCGGGCGCGCGCAGGCTGATCGAGAAGGCAATAGCGGCGAATGCGGCGCTGCCGGTGAGAAGCCGGACCGGGGTACTGCAGTCGATCCTGATGGCGCAGGGGCGGATCGGCGACGGGCAGGGAGGGTTCGCGTCGATTGCCAACGCGCAGGCGCTCGGCATCGAGCCCTCGAATTTCGACAACCTCTACGGCGTCCTTGCGCAAGGGTGCGCCGCCGGCGGCGAGTTCGCCTGCATCGACGAGGCGGTGCGGCGCATCGGCGACAACAACGCGCGCATGAACGCGCTCGCTACGGTCGTGAGCACGCTGCTGCCGTACCGCATGACGGAAGCGTTGGCATACGCCTCGCGGGTCGAAGGGCCGAACCGGGTTTTGGCTTATGCGGCCATCGCGAGGGCGCAGATCAACGCAGGGGACAAAACCGCGGCGCGGCAAACGGCAACCGCTGCCGTTCAGGCGCTGGATGCATTGCCGGCAGCGGCCGTCGGCACCTACCATGTGGACCAGGCGATCGAAGTGGCGGCCGGCACCGGCTTGATCGATGTGGGCAAGCGCCTGCTCGCAAACCCGATAATACGGGGCGAGAAGCATGCGTTTCCCGTTGCAAGTTCGAAGCTTGCCATCGGCATGGTGGAAGCCGGACTTCTCGACGAAGCCGAAGCACTGGCCGCGAACATTCCCGGCATCGCACCTTTGACCCCTCCCGGCGCACCCGCCAAGGCGGGACCCTTGGACTTCTACTGGCGCAATCATGCACTCGATCGCGCCGCAGGTGCCCGCCGCGCGCAGGTCGCGGGGCTCATCAAAGAAGAGAAGCTCCGCGAGGCCGATGCACTGCTGAGCAAGCTGCCCCAGGCGACTTTGTCCGCACAGTTGCGGCCGTTGCTCGCCGTGGCGCAGATCGGGGCGGGCGACGTGGCGGCGGCGAAGCGGAGCATCGAGAAGGGTGTCGCGGCCATCAGCGCCGTGAAAGAGGATAGCCGCGCCAAGTGGCAGGCGATCAGGGATCTGGTGAGGGGGTACGCCACGATCGCCGCGGCCGAGGGCGGAAGCGGCAACACGGCGGCCGCCACGGATACCGCGTTGCGGGCGATCAAGGCAGCCAATCTGATCAAGGACGACGAAATTCGCGCGGACGCCTTGGGTGGTCTCGATACGCCCAACATCCTTGCCCGCACCGGGGCCGCATCGGAACTGGCGAAGGCGGCGGAGGGTCTGTCCCCGAAATCTGGCTACACAAAATATGTGTTCGCCGCGATTGCCCGCCCGTTGCTGGAAAGCGGCGACGCGGTCCGCGGGATTACCGCCGCACGCAGGGTATCCGACGCGAGCACCCGCAATTCAATGCTGGGCAGCGCAGCCGAGAAGCGTGCGCAGCGCGGCGCCTGGACCGCGGCGCTGGCCGTTGCGGAAGCCATTGACGAGCCGGTCGCATCTCGGAACGCGTATTCGACGATTGCGTGGGTCATGGTCGGGGCCGGCTACATCGACGCCGCGGTGAAGCTTGAGCCGAAGCTCGCAGGCGGTTCCTACGAAACGTCATATCTTTCGCAGCTCGCAACGTTGCAGGCCCGCAACGGTGCGCTCGACGAGGCCGTCGAGACGACACTCCGGCGCAAGTCCGGCGTGGATCGCGTCCATGGTCTTGTCTCGGTCGCGGATACGGCGCTCCGGTTCGGCGACAGGAAGGCCGCGAAATCGATCCTCGACCGCGCGGCTGCCGATGCAGGCGGCAATGCGTCCGATCGGGCCAAGAGTTGCTCGTACCTGGCCGGGCCGGCAATCGAAGAGACGGGCGGGGACGGGGCCGCCAAGGAGTATCTCGGGAAATGCGTGGATTTGATTCTGGCACTGCCGGAAGGAAAGGACCGCTCGGGCGCATGGTACTATGCCCTGTCCAAAGTGGTCGGCCGCGATCTGCCGTTGCCGAGGCACCTGGCGGGCGTGGCATTGGCCGATGCGCAGCAGGATTCCTCGCTGGGCGGGCTGGCAAGGTTGTACGCCGCACGATGGTTGATCGCCGAAGGCGCGATCGAGGGCGGAGCCATCCTCTCAGACGGGAATGTTTCCTTCAGGATGCAGACCTATTCGGTAGCGGCGCGACAGCTGTGGGAGGACGGCGACAAGGACGGCGCGCGGCGCCTCGTGCGGCGGTTCGAAGAGTCCGTCAACCCGGTGCACCATAGCTGGGCCGAGGTGTCGATTGCCGTTCAGGACTTCGAGACGGCCATCCGCAACCTCAAGCAACATGCTTCGGCATCCGGCCAGATGTACCAGGCCATCGCCGTCGCGAAGGCGATGGCCAAGGCGGGGCGCAAGCCGGAGGAGATTCTTGCGCTCGTGGATCTGAGCGTTGCCAAGGCGGTGGAAGGCAAGACGACCTATTCGCTGTACGACGTGGTCGCGACGGCAGCCGAAGCCGGCGGCGTGGCTCGGGCAGAAGCGATTGCGCGACTCGTCACCGGCGCGCTGCGCGTGGCCGCGTTCAGGGAATTGACGGTCGCCGCCCTCGGCATGGGCGACCGGACGGCAGCTCTGCGCTACATCAAGGAGCAGGAGTCGGCCTTGCGCGAGGCCGACGCGGACAAGCGGCTCCACTATGTGCCGGGCCTGGCGCTCAGCCTCGCCTGGGCGAACGAGCCGGAGCGGCTTGAAGCGCTGCTCAGGCAGGCGCCGCTGCGCGCGATCAAGAGCGAGATGCTGGTGGCGGCAGCGGACGGCTATGCGCGGGCGGGCAAGCCGGAAGCAGCGGAGCAAGCCCTGCGGCGCGCGCTCGAAGCGCTGGAACGGAGCCGCCCGGATTTCGCCGAATGGGCGGCCGTCAAGATCGCATTGGCCGAAGACCTCGTCGACCGGGAACGCGCCCGTGCGCGGCTGACGGCGCTTGCCGACAGCCCCGCGCGGACGCGCGCGTTCGTGGAGCTTGCGAATCGGCGCTTCGGCGAGGCGCAGCCGAAAGAGGCGATCGCGCTCATGCGGCTCGTCCCGCGATCGGCCATCGCCGACAGCGTGATCGTCCGCGTCGTTCGTCATCTGGCGGCCAGCGGGGAGCTCGCGGGAGCGCACGAATGGATCGGACGCATTGCCGATCCCGCGCGGGCGATCCAGGCGCGACGCCATGTGGCGCTCATTCAGGCGCGAGCCGGAAAGATCGATGAAGCGGTTGCCGAAGCCGCAGCGCTGCCGGTCGAGGCGCGGGCGTATCTGCTCGCCGATCTTGGGGAGATTCTGTCAGCCAAAGGCGACAGGGTACGGGCAGAGTTGACCTACGCGGCGTCCGGCACGCTCGCGGAGACGATCGCCGATCCGCTCGTCAAGACCGACTTGCTGCTGACGATCGCGCGCGGGCAAAGCCGTCTCGGATCCGACGCGGACGGGGCGACGACGCGCCGCGCCGCCGCCGCGGCTGGGGAGATTGCGGATGGCAACATTCGAAAAAGCATTCTCGGCTTCATCGCCGCAACCGATGCACCGGCGTCCGCGACCGGCGCGTCCGCGACGCCGGGGATCAAAAGTGCTGCCGTGACGGTGGAAGAGCGCAACGACTGGGCACGTTTCGCGCAACACAGTCTGAACGATCAGTGGCATGCGTCGATCGGCGGTTACATGCAATCGCTCGCGGCGAAGGGAGCGGAGGAGATTGCGCACCAGCTGGCGCACGGCGCAGGGGCGATCGGGAGCAAAATTGACGAAATGCGCCGCAAGGCCCACAGCTGGTCCCGGAAGCGAGCTGCGGTGGCGGCAAAATAGCGGCCTTCATGGTGAATCCGAAGTCGCCCGCAGCCTGCAAGCGGTTTATCCCCGGGGCCGAGAGCCTTGATATTGTTGTGCTTTCTGGGCATGGATAATCGTCGCGGGTGCGGGGCGACGAGGCAAAAGCGCGATACGGCTGCTATAAAGTCCCGCCGAGTACGAGACGATTTCAGTAATGAGTGACCCTATCTTCTTCCGGCCGCGCGGGCCGATCGCGCTTGACGAGATCGCGGCCCTCACGGGGGCGGAACTTGCCGCCGGCGCCGAGGCCGGCCGCACGATCGAAAACGTCAAGCCGCTCGATCTCGCCGGCCCGCACGATCTCTCCTTTTTTGAAAGCGCGCGCTTTCGCGCGTCGTTCCGCCAGAGCCAGGCCGGCGCCTGTTTCGTGCGGCCCGAACATGCCGCGGACTCGCCGTCCGGCATGGCGCTTCTGCTCATCAAGGAGCCGTACCGCGCCTATGTGACGGTCGCGCGCGCAATGTTCGACGGCGAATTGCGGCCGCGTTCGCCGTTCGGTGCGCGGGGCGTCGATCCCGGCGCCTCTGTCCATCCCGAAGCGAAGCTTGAAGACGGCGTGATCGCCGATCCGGGTGCGGTCATCGGGCCGGGCGCGGAGATCGGCAGCGGCACGGTGGTCGGCGCGAACGCCGTGATCGGCGCCGAGGTCCGGATCGGCCGCGATTGCTCCATCGGCCCCGGCGCGACCGTCCTTAACGCGCTGGTGGGCGACCGCGTGACGATCCATCCCGGCGCGCGGATCGGGCAGGACGGCTTCGGTTACGTCCCCAGTCCGCGCGGGCATATCAAGATTCCGCAGCTCGGACGCGTGATCGTTCAGGACGACGTGGAGATCGGCGCCGGCACCTCCATCGACCGCGGCGCGGGCCGTGACACCATGATCGGCGAGGGCACCAAGATCGACAATCAGGTGCAGATCGGCCACAACGTCTCGATCGGCCGGCATTGCGTGATCGTGGCGTTCGTCGGCATTTCCGGCAGTGTGAAGATCGGCGATTTCGTCGTGATGGGCGGCCAATCGGGCGTCTCGGAGCATGTTACGATCGGCGACGGCGCGCGCATCGCGGCGGGAGCCGGGGTGATCAAGGACGTGCCCGATGGCGCCGTGCTGATGGGTGCGCCGGCGCGACCGCACAAGGATTTTCTCCGTGCGCAGGCGGCACTGGCCCGCCTCGCCGCGAAGGACGGCGGCAAGTGAGCAAGCGAATGGACGACGCAACGGACGCGCCCAAGACTCTCGAAAACAAGGACATTCAGGCGCTGCTGCCGCATCGCTACCCGTTCCTGCTGGTGGATCGCATCGTCGATATTCTGCCGGACGGCGCGGGCGGGACCGGAATCAAGAACGTGACGGCGAACGAGCCGCAATTCATGGGGCACTTCCCGGGCAATCCGGTCATGCC
>JAICQA010000444.1 GCA_025929595.1 Xanthobacteraceae bacterium | reverse complement strand
TTTCCCTTCGAGCAGGAGGCCGTTGTAAAAAACGATCTCCGCCGAGGCGAGGCGCGCGATGTCGGAGCGCGTCGGCTTGTAGCTGTGCGGATCGATGCCCGTGCCGAGCAGTACGTCGACTTTGGCGGTGCTGCCTGCGACAGCCTTCACGGCGTCGCCGATCATTCCGGTCGTCGCGACTGCAGTGAATGTCTGGGCCGAAGCCCGAGCAGGCAGTCCGGCGAAGGCTGCCGCGAGTGCGAGCGCGATCACCGCTCGCCGGGTCGGAGCGAGGAATTTCTTGTTGCAAATCATTCGCAACAAGTGGCATCGCAGCGGGCAAAAGTCAATGCAAATGCGAACTATTCGCAATAAGAAATCGAAGTAAGGCGACCACGGGCCCGCCGCTTACTACATCCCAATGTAAGGCGAAGGTAAGGAATTTATAGACGAGCCCTACCGCCGCGTTTTGCGCAGTGCGGTTCTCAACCCGAGCGCAATGGTGCCGATCATCAGCAGGATGCCGAGCAGGGTGGCTCCAGGGGCGTCGTCGGTCTCCCCGATGTAGATGCCGGCGGTGCCAAGGGCGACACCGATGGCGACGAGTCCGAACGCCATGACTGAGTTTGCGAGGGAGGTTTTCATGAGCCTCCCCTGCGAGAATGCGTGAGCCAGCCCCGCCACTCCTCGACGATCCGCACGACGGCGTCGAGGCCGTCGGTCAGGGCGGCAGGGCCGGGTTGGAGGATGAGCGCCGACTTCACCTCGCGCAGGAAGCCATCGCGGACGGCGGGGATGGCATCGAAGCCGGGTCGGGATGCGAAACGGTCCGGCTGAAATTTCTTCCCGCACCAGGAGCCGATCACGATATCCGGCCGTGCGTCGACTACTTGCTCGGGCGTGACGATCCGGTCCTTCGCGGCATCGCGCCGGGCAAGCTCGGGAAACACCTCCACGCCGCCCGCCGCCTCGACGACTTCCGACACCCAGCCGATGCCGGAAATCATCGGCTCGTCCCATTCCTCGAAGTAGACGCGCGGGTGGGGGCCGTCTTTCATGCGCGCGGCGACAGTGCCGACACGCTCGCGCAGTTCGGTCGCGAGACGCGCTGCCTTCTCCGGCGCGCCCACGAGCGCGCCGAGTGTCTCGATCATCGCGTAGATGCCGGCGAGGTCGCGTTGGTTGAAGGCGTGCACCGCCACCCCAAGCTTCACGAGCTCGGCGACGATCCCCGCCTGCAGGTCGGAAAAAGTCAGAACGAGGTCGGGCTCCAGCGCGATGATCTTGTCGACGTCGGCCGTGATGAACGCGGCGACCCGCGGCTTCTCGCGCCGCACCTGTGGCGGGCGAACGGCATAGCCCGACACGCCGACAATGCGAGCGTCCTCGCCGAGGAGATAGAGTGTCTCCACGGTCTCTTCGGTGAGGCAGACGATGCGGCGCGGCGGGAAGACTCGCATGGGCTGAGTGTAACCCGGCCCGCCGGAGCGGGGATTCGCGGCCCCTTCCGCCGGGAAAAGCAGGCCGCTATAGCGGCTTGGGGGAGTTTTGGATGAGCGCGCAGGCCGAGGGCGAGTTCGACTACATCATTGTCGGCGCGGGCTCCGCGGGCTGCGTGCTGGCGAACCGTCTGTCCGCAGACCCCAAGAACCGCGTGCTGCTGCTCGAAGCCGGCGGCCGCGACAACTGGATCTGGTTCCATATTCCGGTCGGCTACCTGTTCGCGATCGGCAATCCGCGCTCGGACTGGATGTTCAGGACCGAACCCGAGCCCGGCCTGAACGGCCGCTCGCTCGCCTATCCGCGCGGCAAGGCGCTCGGCGGCTCGTCCGCAATCAACGCCATGATCTACATGCGCGGCCAGGCCGCCGACTACGACCACTGGCGGCA
>JAICQA010000151.1 GCA_025929595.1 Xanthobacteraceae bacterium | reverse complement strand
AGCACGCTCCGGCTCGACTCGGCGACTGTGCGGCGGATGCTCGGCGGGGGCGGGCACGACTTCTCCGACGTCGATGGCTTCGCGATGCAGGCGCGGCTCGATGCGGCGGAAAGCGGCCGGCGCTTCGTCCTCTTCCAGGCCGATGCCGGCGATACGCCGTGGACGCGCAAGTGCCTGAGCCAGGCCGACCGGGTGCTGCTGGTCGCCGATGCGACGGCGCCACCGGACCTGACGCAGATCGAGAACGTCCTGTTCGGCGGCGGCGCCGGTACGCTGCTGGCCGAGAAAGAACTTATTCTGCTGCGCGCAAGCCGGGACGAGGCGCCCGCCGGCACGGCGGCGTGGCTCGCGCCGCGCAACGTGGAGCGCCACTCCAATGTCGCGATCGGTGACGACCGGGACATCAACCGGCTGGCCCGGTTGCTTTCGGGTAATGCCGTGACGCTTGTTTTGAGCGGCGGGGGCGCGCGTGGCTTCGCGCAGATCGGCGTCATCCGCGCGATCCGCGAGGCGGGCGTGCCGATCGATGCGGTCGGCGGCACCAGCGTCGGCGCGATCATCGGCGCGCTGGTGGCGCTCGGCTGGGACGACGAACGCATCCTGCGCTCGTGCAAGAGCGCGTTTGTCGACGACAAGCCGCTCGACGACTACACGATTCCGCTGTTCGCGCTGCTGCGCGGCGACAAGCTCGGCCGCACGCTGCGTCACTATATGGGCGACCCGGATATCGTCGACCTGTGGCTGCCTTACTTCTGCGTGTCGACCAATATTTCGCGCGGCAAGCCGGAGGCGCATCTGTCCGGCACGCTGTGGCGTGCGGCACAGGCGAGCGCGACACTGCCCGGAATCCTGCCGCCCATCATCAAGGACGGCGAGCTGCACGTGGACGGCGGCGTGCTCGACAATTTTCCGGTCGGCACCATGAAGCGCTTCGTCGGAGGCAACACCATTGCGGTGAGCGTGTCCTTCAGCCGCGCCTTCACCGTGGGCGTCGAGAATTTCCCGTCGCCGTTGCAATATCTGCGCGCGCGGCTCGGCCGTTCCGGCGAGCACGGGGACCTGCCGACGCTCTCGAGCCTCCTCATCCAGACAACGACGCTCGACAGCCTGAAGGGCGAGGCGGAGTTGCAGGAGGGCGCCGACCTTTATCTGCGCCCGCCCATCCAGGATTTCGACATGCTCGACTGGAAGTCGATCTACAAGCTGGTCGACATCGGTTACGACCACGCCCGCGCCGAGCTGCCGAATTGGATCGCGGCGAATCCCGGCGTGCGCTCGCGCGAGCGCGTGTTCTAGTCCACTTTTCCTTGACCCGGCTCCGATGGAACCCGCCTTTCGCAGGCGCGTTCAGCCATTGAAACAAAGGAGACGGCAATGGCGTGGACCCGTCCGACCATCATCGAAATTCCAGCCGGCATGGAAGTGACGGCGTATCAGAGCGCGGAACTCGGGACGCGCGATTGAAGCGGGCCGCGGCGCGGCTGACGGCGGTCGTGCTCGGCTCGGCGGCGGGTGGAGGCTTTCCGCAATGGAACTGCCGCTGCGCGGTGTGCCGTCTTGCCTGGGCGGGCGACCCGCGCGTGACAGCGCGCACGCAGACAAGCGTCGCGGTCTCCGGCAACGGGCAATCATGGGTCTTGCTGAACGCGAGCCCCGATCTCGGCACGCAAATTCGAGGCGCAAGGATGTTGTGGCCGCAGTCCGACGGGCGCCATTCGCCGATTTCCGCCGCCGTGCTGACCGGCGCGGAGGTGGATCAGACGGCGGGACTTCTCACATTGCGCGAGCGGCAACCGTTCGACTTGTTCGCGACCGCACCGACGCTTGCGCTGCTCGGCGCCAATCCGATGTTCGGCGTGCTCGCGCGCGACGTCGTGAGGCGGCAGGCGGTGGAGTTCGGCGAATCCTTCACAGTGGCGGGTGTCGAGGTCGAGCTCTTTCGCGTATCCGGCAAGGTGCCGCTCTATCGCGAGGGCGCGGGCGATCTCGCAGACGATACGGCCGGCGTCGAGGTTCGCCGCGACGGCGTGCGGCTTGTCTTTATTCCCGGCATCGCCGCGATGAACGACGACATCCGCGAGCGGCTGGCGCGGGCCGATGCCGTGATGATCGACGGCACACTCTTTACCGACGACGAGATGATCCGCGCCGGCACCGGCGAGAAGACCGGCCGGCGCATGGGGCATATGCCGCTCGACGGCGAAGACGGCACGCTCGAGGCGCTCGCCGGTCTCAGCAACCGGCGCGTGCTCATTCACATCAATAATACCAACCCGATCCTGGTCGACGGCTCGCCCGAACGCGTGCGGGTGGAGCAGGCGGGATGGGAAGTGGCGGAGGATGGACAGGAGATCGTGCTATGACGGCGATCCTGTCGGCGGATGAACTGGAGACGAAACTGCGCGATATCGGCGCGCGGCGCTATCACAACCGTCACCCGTTCCATGCGCTGCTGCATGGCGGACGCTGCAGCAAGGGACAGGTGCAGGCGTGGGCGCTCAACCGCTACTACTATCAGGCGTCCATCCCGATCAAGGATGCGAGCTTGATCGCGCGCTGCGACGACCCCGCGATCCGGCGCGAATGGCGCAAACGGCTGGAAGACCACGACGGCGACGACGAAACGCCGGGCGGCACGGAGCGCTGGCTCGCGCTGACCAGCGCGCTCGGACTCGACCGCGACTATGTCGTCTCAACGCGCGGAATCCTGCCGGGCACGCGTTTCGCGGTGGACGCCTATGTCCATTTCGTGCGCGAGCGGACGCTGCTCGAGGCGATCGCGTCGTCGCTCACCGAGCTGTTCTCGCCGCGGATCATCGGCGAGCGCATGGCCGGGATGCTGGCGCACTACGCGTTCATTGATCGCGACGCGCTCGCCTATTTCGATCAACGTCCGCCGCAGGCGGCGCGCGACGCGGCCTTCGCCCTCGACTATGTGAAACGCCGCGCGGTCACGCCTGAGCAGCAGCAGGCCGTGCTCGCGGCGCTTGAGTTCAAGTGCGGCGTGCTGTGGGCGATGCTCGACGCGCTGCACTTCTCCTATGTCGAGCCGGGGCTCGTCCCGTCCGGCGCATTCGTGCCGGAGGAAGCGCCATGAGCGTGGACACCATAATCTTCGCAGAGGGCAAGCCGAGGCTGGCGCGGGGGGTGCGGCTGCGGCACAGCGAGGCGCAAGGCGGCTGGGTGCTGCTTGCGCCTGAGCGCATCTTCGAGTGCGACGCGGTCGCGGCCGAAGTGCTCAAGCGCTGCACCGGCGAGGCGTCGTTCGGGCAGATCGTCGACGACCTCGCGACGATCTACGACGCGCCGCGCGAGCAGATCGCGGGTGACGTCGAGGCGCTGCTGGCTTCGCTTGCCGAGAAGCGGCTGGTCGAGGTTTCCGATGCTTGATCCGGGTCCGCTGCTGCCGCCGCCGTCCGGGCTGCTCGCGGAACTCACGCACCGTTGTCCGCTGGGCTGTCCCTATTGCTCCAACCCGCTTGCGCTGGAGCCGAAGTCCGTCGAACTCGACACCCTTGCGTGGGTCCGGGTGATGCATGAAGCGTCCGCGCTGGGCGTGTTGCATGTGCATTTGTCTGGCGGCGAGCCGGCGGCGCGGCGCGACCTTGAAGAGATCGTGCGGGCGGCGAGCGGTGCGGGGCTTTACACGAACCTCATCACGTCCGGCATCGGCCTGACACCGGTGCGGCTCGACGCGTTGAAAGAGGCGGGGCTCGACCACATCCAGATTTCAGTGCAGGACGCCGAACAGGGGTCGGCGGATCGCATCGCCGGTTACGCAGGCGCGTTCCGCCGCAAGCAGAAACTCGCAGCGGACGTGGTAGCGCGCTGCTTTCCGCTGACGGTCAACGCGGTCATTCATCGCGCCAACATCGGCCGTGTCGCCGATATCGTCGAGCTTGCGCTCGAGATGGGCGCGGGGCGGATCGAGATCGCGCACGCGCAATATTACGGCTGGGCGCTGAAGAACCGTGCGGCGCTGATGCCCTCGCGCGCGCAGGTCGAGGTTGCGGTTGCGGAGGTCGAACGCCTGCGTGCGGTCCATCGCGGCAGGATCGTGATCGACTCCGTCGCGCCGGATTATCACGCGCGCTACCCGAAGCCCTGCATGGGCGGGTGGGGACGGCGCTCGCTCAACGTGACGCCGGCCGGCCGCGCGTTGCCGTGTCATGCGGCGGAGTCGATCCCCGGCCTCGACTTCTGGTCGGTGGCCGAACATTCACTCGAAGACATCTGGCGTCATTCGCCCGCCTTCAACGCCTTCCGCGGCGAGGCGTGGATGCGCGAGCCGTGCCGCTCCTGCGAACGGCGCGGACAGGATTTCGGCGGCTGCCGCTGCCAGGCGTTCCTGCTCACCGGTGACGCGCGGGCGGCAGACCCGGTGTGCCACCTCTCGCCCAACCATGAGCGGGTGGCTGCGCTCGCCGCAGTGGGCGAGGACGAGCCCTACCTGCATCGCGCCTGAGCAGTGCGCCGGCGCCGATTGACAGTGCGCCGTGCATTGCCGAAATTTTCGCCCGCGCGAGCGAAAGGTGGGAAGGCGTGGGCATCACATTCGGCATTTTCGATCACGTCGATCGCGGCGCGGGGCCGCTCGCGGATTTCTACGAGAACCGGCTGAAGCTCGTGGAAGCCTACGACCGCGCCGGCTTCCACATCTATCTGATTGCGGAACATCACTCGACGCCGCTCGGCATGTCGCCGTCGCCATCGGTGTTCCTCTCGGCGGTGGCTCAGCGCACGAAGCGGCTGCGCTTTGGGCCGCTCGTCTACACGCTACCGCTCTATCACCCGCTGCGGCTGATCGAAGAGATCTGCATGCTCGATCAGTTGAGCGGCGGACGGCTCGAATTCGGCGTGGGCAAGGGCATCTCGCCGATCGAGAACCGCTACTACGGTCTCGAGCCGTCGAAGGCCGAACCGATGTTCGCGGAGGCCTTGCAGATCGTGCTGCAGGGGCTGCGCGGCGGGAAGCTCACTTTCAAGGGCGAGTTCTACAATTTTGAGAATGTGCCGATCGAGCTTGAGCCGTACCAGAAGCCGCACCCGCCGCTCTGGTACGGCGTGAACAGCCCGAGCAACGCGCAGCGCACCGGCGAGCGCGGCATGAACGCGGTCGCGAACGCGCCGGCAGCCGTCATCCGCGGCATGGGCGAGACCTACTGGCCGGCGGCGGCGAAGGCGGGCATGCGCGCGCCGCGGCTCGGCATGAACCGGCATATCGTGATCGCCGAGGATCGCGAGGTGGCGCTTGAGGCAGCGCGGCGCGCGTATCGTGTGTGGTTTGCCAGCTTCATGAAGCTCTGGCGCGAGAACAACACGCCGCCGGTCGGGGTCAATTACCCCGAAGAGATCGACGGCTTCATCGCCAACGGCCTTGCGGCCGTCGGCACGCCCGCCGACGTTCGTGAAATTTTGCAGGCGCAGTTCAGGGAGTCCGGCGCGAACTATCTCGGCTGCCGTTTCGCCTTCGGCGATCTCTCGCTCGAAGAGTCGCTGCGCTCGCTCGATCTTTTCACACGCGAAGTGATGCCACATTTGCACGCAGAGTCGCGGCAGGCGGCGGAGTAGCTCCAGTCCAGCGAGAGGAATGCAGTGGCAAAAAAGGCATCGAAGAAGAAGTCCGCCAAGAAGCGCGCCGGGGCGAAACGCAAGGCCGCGCCGAAGAAATCCGGCAAGGATTCGAAACCGAAGCTGCTATCGGGCGGCAATCCGCAGATCGCGAAGGGCTACGGCGACGCGCCGGTGCAGGCCTATGTCGCGGCGATGCCGGGCTGGAAGAGCGCCGTCGGACGCCGCCTCGACGCGCTGATCGAACGCGCGGTCCCCGGCGTGCGCAAGGCGGTGAAATGGAATTCACCGTTCTATGGCGTCGAGGAAGGGCACTGGTTCCTCAGCTTTCATGTCTTCGCGAAATACATCAAGGTGGCGTTCTTCCGCGGCGCGTCGCTGGACCCGGTGCCGCCCGGCAAATCCAAGCATAAGGACGTGCGCTACCTCGATATTTACGAGGGCGAGCTCGATGAGGCGCGGTTCACCGGCTGGGTGAAGCAGGCGAGCAAGCTGCCCGGGGAAAAGATGTGAGCGGCGCGGCGTAGATCGATTGCCTCATCAAAGCCGCAGAGGATTGCTCGTCCTGCCCTTTGATCCGGAGTCAATGGAGCAGAAAACATGCAGGAGAGTTCGATCCTCGGCGGTTGGCGCCTGCGCACGCGGCGGGTCGCCGTGTGGGCTGTCGTCGTGGCGCTCATTCTGCTGATTCCTGTGGTCGCGATGCAGGTCAGCGATGAATGGAATTGGGACCTGTTCGATTTCATTTTCGCGGCCACGGTGCTGTTCGGCGCGGCGCTGGCGTATGAGGTCGTCGCGGGCCTGGGCAGCACGGTTGCGTACCGCGCCGCGGTCGGCGTGGCGGCCGTAACTTCTGTTCTTCTGATCTGGATCAACGGCGCCGTCGGTATCATCGGCGACGATGAAGCCTTCAATATAATTTATCTCGCCGTGCTGCTTGTCGGCCTTGTCGGCGCGCTGCTCGCGGGTTTCCGGCCGCAGGGCATGGCGCGAGCGCTGATCGCCATGGCGGTCGTGCAAATGCTCGTGCCGACAATCGTGCTGGCAATTCCCGCGTACCGCGACGTCCTGTGGGAGCCGCCGGGTCCGGTCGGCGTGTTCGTGCTCAACGCGATCTTCGCCGCGTTGTGGATCGGGTCGGCGGTGCTGTTTCGGACGGCCGCGCGGTCCAAATCCGGAGTGCCATAGGTCAGCCGAGTGCGT
>JAICQA010000338.1 GCA_025929595.1 Xanthobacteraceae bacterium | reverse complement strand
CATGTCCACCACCGTCGCCGCGCCCATTGCCGTTTCCGGCGCGCGCTTTTCCGAGCGCGGAAGTGAACGCGCGCTTCTCGCAAGAGCACTCGCAGAACTCGGCGTGCAAAACTCCGACGAGTGGGGCTGGGACAATTACGAACGCGTGCTTCGTCATCTGATCGAGCGCAATGGCGCGCGCCAGGTGCTCGAGATCGGCGGGGGGCGGACGGCAAAATTCGAGCTCGACGATCTCGCCAGGATGGGCGTCGAGCTCACGGTGAACGACATTTCGGCGTCCGAGCTTGCGCGGCTTCCGGCGGGCTACCACACCGCCTGCTTCGATGTGGCGGGCACGCTGCCCGCCTCGATCAAGCGCAATACTTATGATCTCGCGTTCTCGCAGATGGTGTTCGAGCACGTCGCGGACGGCCGCCAGGCGTGGAAGAACCTGCACGACGTGCTGGCGCCGGGCGGCATTGCCATCGCCTTCCTGCCGACGCTATTCGCGCTCCCCTATATCGTGAATTGGCTGATCCCAGACTCGGTCGGCAAGCGCATCGCGGAACTTCTCGACCGTACACGGAGCGACGACACGACGCCGGTGTTCCCCGCGCGCTATAGCTGGGCATTCTCGATCGAGCGCTGGATGAAGCCGATGCTGAGCGAGATCGGCTATCGCGAGGTCATGATCGTGCCGTTCTACGGCCACCGCTACTACCAACGCTTTCCGGTCGTGCGCGAGATCCACGCCTGGTTCACCGGCCTCGCGCGGCGGCGGGACTGGCGCTTCTTCTCCAGCTACATGTACGTCGTCGTCCGCAAGTAGCCGGTCCGCGGCCTTTGCGCAGATTGCACCGCCGGGGGGCCGTCACTATAGTCCCGGCCGGTCGGAGCGTGGCGCAGCCCGGTTAGCGCACTAGTCTGGGGGACTAGGGGTCGCGAGTTCAAATCTCGCCGCTCCGACCAGTCATATTCTCGAAATTTCGGAAGCACTTAGCCGGCGCGTGTGGCGCGGACCGGGCCGCGGACGGCGAGCACGGCGTGCAGGAGCGCGCCGGCGATATAAACGCCCGCATACACCGCCATGAAGTGCACGATCGTGTGCGCCGTCAGGAGACTGACAGCGCCGACGACGGTGGCGCAGACGGCGGTCAGCAGCATGACGCGCGCCGAGGCCTGAAAATATCCGGTGTGGATCAGGAGCGAACTCGATACAGTCTGCAACAGATTGCCGAACAAGAGCGCGATAATCACCCAGACTGCGGCGGGCGGCATGGTCGCGGCGGGGCCCAGCAGCAGCTTGAACAATGGTTCGGCGGCGACGGCCAAAATTCCGGTGACGACGAGCGTCGGCGCGAGGCAGAGCGAGAAGGCAAGCAGTGTCGAGCGGATGAGCGTGCGCAGGTCACGTTCGGCGTAGGCATGGGTTTGCGTAGGCAGCACGATCTCGCAAGCGGCATTAAAGAACAGATTGGCGCCGCGGTAGAACTTGAAGATCGTGTCGAGAATGACCGTCGGCGCGCCGAGTCCGAAAGCCAGCGGCACGACCAGATAGGGCAGATGCTCGATGTAGAAGTCGGCGGTGGCCGACGTGCCGCTGCGCAGGAGGTCGCGGCGGTTATCGCGATAGAAGCTCCACAGGGAGCCGGCGGCACCCGACACGTCCGTCGTCAGGGCTTTTTCGCGCAACAGCCTGGTGACGGACACGGCGAGCACCAGGATCCACAGGGCGTTGACGGCCAGCAGGAAGGCCAGGAGCGGTAGGCCGATCAGCATCGCCAGCATGAAGCCGATGCTCGCGAAGCGGCGCACCGCCTCGATCCATTCGAAATAGATGTAGTCGTCGACCGCGAAGCTGATGTTGCGCAGCGCGTACCAGACCAGATTCAACGCGGTGAAGACGAAGAACAGGGTGTACTGGAATGCATTCAGCGGACTGATTGCCTGCAACGCCTCAAGGAGAACAAAGCACAACACAGCGCCGACCAGCACGAGCGACGTGTAGAACAGCACGACCAGCGTTGCCTGCTTGACCAGCATCGGCTCCGGGTTGCTGTTGAGATGCGCGGCACGGAGCCGGACGAACAGGTATTTGACGATTCCGAAATCGGCGAGCCACAGGGCGTAGCCGAAGGCGCCAACCAGAATGAAGATCGAAAACTGCTCCGACGTCATGGTGCGCGCGAAGACAAAGATCTGGATGAGGGCGGCCAGGGTGACGCCCACCGTGCTGACGGCGCGCAGGATCATGAACGGCAGCGAGACCAGCCTGCGGCTCTTGCCCTTTTCCTCGATGGAAGGTTCGGGCGCGACCGCTGGGATCGTTGCGAGCTTGCTGTTCATGCGTCACGCGAGGTCCCGGTAAGGACGACATTGGCCGGGACGGCCGGCGGTCCGCCGGCGATGCTTTCCCCGTTCCTCTAGCCCGAAAGGATGAAAATTGGCTGAAGCGGCGGCGGAAAAGCCGGGATTTTCCATGTTCCTCAGCCGGTTAAGCGAATTTCGTGGTTCCCGCGCATGGATCGTTTACCGCCCAGCGTTAGACAAGCGGCATGCGTGAGAAAGGTCCCGTGCCGGCGGTCAGCATCGTCGTGCCCTGCTTCAACGGCGGGCGCTTTGTCGACGATCTGCTGGCGTGCCTGCGCGCACAGACGTTTCGGGATTTCGAGCTGATCATTGTTGACGACGGATCGACGGACGACACACCCGCGAAACTCGCGACGCTCGGTCCTGACGTGCAGGTGATCCGGCAGGCAAATGCAGGACCGGGCGCCGCACGCAATGCGGGTTTCCGCCGGGCGCGCGCCGATCTCATCTTCGTCATGGATTGCGACGACACGATCGAGCCGCGCTTTCTCGAGGAGACGGTGAAGGCGATCTCGACGGCCGGCCCGGAGGTCGGCTTCGCCTTTTCTCATGAGCGCAAGATCGGGCACCGGCAGCAGATCAACCGCTGCTATTTCAAGCTGTTCGACCAGCTTTTCATCAACCGGGTGCCGTGCTGCATGGTGGTGCGGCGTGCGGTGTGGCAGGCGGTCGGCGGCTTCGACGTCGCGATGCGCGACGGCTATGAGGATTGGGAATTCACGATCGCGCTGGGACGCGCAGGATTCCGGGCGGCGGTCGTGCCGGAGACCCTGTTCAACTACCGCACCCGTGACGACGGGCTGATGATGAGCCGGTCCACCTATATGCACGGCGCGCTTTGGCGCCGTAT
>JAICQA010000342.1 GCA_025929595.1 Xanthobacteraceae bacterium | reverse complement strand
TCCATGCGGATCATCGCGCGGCGGATGATGTCGGCGGCCGTCCCCTGCAGCCGCGCGTTGATCGCCGCGCGTTCGTTGAAGCTGCGCACCGAAGGGTTGCCGTCCGTGATGCCGGGGTAGTGGCACTTGCGGCCAAAGAGCGTCGTCACATAACCCTGCCGCTTCGCCATGGCTTTCGTGTCGTCCATGTAGTCGCGGATGCCCGGGAAGCGCTCGAAATATTTCTTGATATAGGCGCCGGCTTCCTCGCGCGGGATCGACAACTGGTTCGCGAGGCCGAAGGCAGAGATGCCGTAGATGATGCCGAAATTGATCGCCTTGGCGCGGCGGCGCACTTCGCCCGGCATGCCCTCGATCGGCACACCGAACATCTCGCTCGCGGTCATGGCGTGAATGTCGAGGCCGTCGCGGAACGCCTGCTTGAGTGTCGGGATGTCGGCGATCTCCGCGAGCAGCCGCAACTCGATCTGCGAATAGTCCGCTGACACGAGCTTGAAGCCGGGCTCCGCCACGAACGCGCGCCGGATCTTGCGTCCTTCCTCGGTGCGGATGGGAATGTTCTGCAAGTTCGGATCGGAGGAGGAGAGGCGGCCGGTGGGCGTCGCCGCAAGCGCATAGGAGGTGTGCACCCGCCCGGTCTCCGGATTGACGTAGTTCGGTAATGAATCGGTGTAGGTCGAGCGCAGCTTGGTGAGCTGCCGCCAGCCGAGAATCCGCTGCGGCAGCTCGTGGCCTTCTTCCGCGAGCTCCTCGAGCACGTTGGCGCGCGTCGACCAGGCGCCGGTCGCCGTCTTGGTGCCGCCCGGCAGGCCCATTTTTCCGAACAGGATGTCGCCGAGCTGCTTGGCGCTGCCGGGATTGAAATCTGCGCCTGCGATCTTGTTGATGTCGTCTTCAAGACGCACGATGGTCTGGCCGAACTCCCCCGACAGCCGCGACAGGATCGCGCGGTCGATGGCGATGCCGCGCCGCTCCATGCGCGCGAGCGTCGCGATCATCGGCCGTTCCAGGGTTTCATAGACGGTCGCCATCCCTTCGGCGGCGAGCCGCGCCTTGAAGAGTTGCCATAGCCTGAGCGTCACGTCGGCGTCTTCCGCCGCGTAGATCGTCGCCTTCTCGATCGGCACGCGCGCAAAGCCGACATGCATGCGGCCTTTGCCGGCCACTTCTTCGTAGGCGATGCAGGTGTGGTTGAGATGGGCCTTGGCGAGCTCGTTCATGCCGTGGCCGTTGCGGCCGGAATCGAGCGCGTAGGACATCAGCATCGCGTCGTCATAGGGCGCGATCTCGATGCCGTGCCGCGCGAGGATGAGCCAGTCGAATTTCAGGTTTTGCCCGACCTTGAGGACGCCGCGGTCCTCCATCACCGGCTTGAGCCGGGCGATGGCCTCGCGCACGGGAATCTGGCCGGGCAGGAGACCTTCATCGAACAGCCCGGCGCCGTCGCCGGTGTGCGCGATCGGCACATAGGCCGCTTCGTTCGGCGCCAGCGCAAGCGAGAAGCCGACGAGGTCGCTCTGCATCGGGTCGAGCGACGACGTCTCGGTATCGATCGCGACCACGCCGCTGTTGCGCGCGCGCGCGAGCCACGCTTCGAGCACGTTGAGATCGGTGATCGTGACGTAGCGGTCGCGTCCGCACGCCGTCGCCTTCGCTTCCGCCGCGGCTTTGGCGGCGAAGGCGGCGGGATTCATTTGCTCTCGCGGCGCCGCTGCTCTTTTACCCTCACCCCCGGGCTTGACCCGGGGGTCCAGACGGCCTTCGCCGCCTTTCGAAGGAGCTTCCTGGATGGCCGGGTCAAGCCCGGCCATGAGGGTGTCTCTTCCGGGACCACCCGCCGCCAACCGAGCGTCGGGCATGATTTCGTTCGCATCGACGTCGCAGGCTTCCGCCACGCGCTTGGTGAGCGAGGTGAACTCCATCGCCTTCAGGAACGCGATGAGCTGCTTCGGCTCGATCGTGTTGCCGACCACGAAATCGCCGAGCCGCACCGGCACCGGCACCTTTTCGTCGAGCAGCACGAGCTTCTTCGAGACACGCGCCTGCTCGGCGAATTCGATCAGCGACTGCCGCCGTTTCTCCTGCTTGATCTCGGTTGCGCGTGCCAGCAGCGTTTCGAGGTCGCCATATTCGTTGATGAGCTGCGCCGCCGTCTTGATGCCGATGCCGGGCACGCCCGGCACGTTGTCGGTGGAGTCGCCAGCGAGCGACTGCACTTCCGCAACCTTCTCCGGCCCGACGCCGAACTTCTCCTGCACTTCGGCGGGGCCGATCCAGCGTTCGCGGCCCGGCATGGGATCGTACATTTTGATCCCGGGGCGGATAAGCTGCATCAAATCCTTGTCGCCCGCGACGATCGTGACGTCGCAGCCGCCCTCGATCGCCTCGCGCGCATAGGTCGCGATCAGGTCGTCCGCTTCAAAGCGCGGCAGCTCGATCGGCAGGAGGCCGAACGCCTTCACCACCTCGCGCATGAGCGGAAATTGCGGGATCAGGTCGTCGGGCGGATCGTCGCGATTGCCCTTGTAGTCGGAATAGATTTCGTTGCGGAAGCCGTCGCCGGCGGCGTCGAACACGACCGCCACATGCGTCGGCTTCACGCCGTCAATGCCCTCGCGCAAGAGCTTCCACAGCATGTTCGAGAACGTCATCACCGCGCCGACGGGCAGGCCGTCGGAGCGCGTGAAGGCGCGGCCGCGGGATTGCGCCGCTTTGAACATCGCGAAATAGGCGCGGAAAATGTAGGACGAGCCGTCGACCAGGAAAACATGGCCGTTGCTCTTGCTGGCCCTGGCGGGCGCGGCTTTGACCGGGAGGGCGGCCTTGGGGTTAACCGCGGGCAGGGCGGCCTTTGGCTTCTCGGCTTTCGCCGGTTTCGCGGGCTTGGCCGCGGGCTTGGACTTGGGCTTCGGGGGCATGGCGCGCACGATGCCCCAGGCGCGCCGCCCGTTACAAGCGATAGTTATTCACTGCGAGGCGCGGCTATTCCGCCGGTTGCAGCGCCGGACGGCGCGGGCGGTCGATGTAGAAGAAGAGCGGCCGCTTGAACAGGAAGTCGAAGCGCGTGCCCGCCACCATCCAGCGCAGCACGAGCGGGGCGGCGACACCGGCGGTGGTC
>JAICQA010000044.1 GCA_025929595.1 Xanthobacteraceae bacterium | reverse complement strand
CGTCCATGTCAGCGCCGTCGAGCGTGCTGGCATGTACACCCTGAACGAAGGCCAGAAGGTGAACTTCGAGATCACCACGGAGCGCGGCAAGACCGCCGCGACCAATCTCTCGGCCGTCTGAGCGTTCGGACGCCTTACAAAACGAAAAGCCCGGCTTGCGCCGGGCTTTTTGCTTTTTTTGTGAAGTGATCAACCGCGCTGCCGCAGGCTCGCCAGGACGGCGAAGGTGCCGACGCCACAGGTGAAGGCGATGAGCTGTGCCTGCTGGATGGTCAGTTCGCCTTCCTTCTTGGCGAGCGCTGCCGTGATGAGGCCGAAGGCCGAAGCGAAGATGCAGCCGAGCGCCCATACGGGCGCGCCGCCGCCCGAATGCACCGCCGGCGGAGTCTTCGGTGCACACCAGATGTAAGCGTGAGAGGGTGTGGCGATTGCTGTCGTCGCCAGCGCGGCCGCTAACGCGGTCGCAACGATCTTGGATTTGATACGCATGACTAACCTCACTGTTACGTAAGGCCGAAGGTGCGGATGCCCCCGCGGCGCCGAGTGAGGTGAAGTCGATGCTCCGGATAGTTCGCCGCGCACGATCTGTCGCGACCGGCCTCGTCTCACAGGCCTGATCCAGTTATCAAAGTTCGAATCGCTGTTGTCGAAAGTCCGCTTTTAATCAAAACAGTTAGGCTGAAGGATTCAGGTTAATCCAGACGCGCGCGACCCGTGGCCGATCTCGCTGGTGAATGCGCAAACGAAAACGCCGCCCTCCGGCATGCGCCGCTTTCGATTAAAGCGGTCGCGCCGGCAGCGGCATTCTCAGCGCTGAGCGAAGACTCAGTGCACGCTGGCTTGTTCGGTATGACGCAACCGCTCCATCTCGTCCTTGAGATGGAGTTTGCGTCGTTTCAATTCGGTGATTTTGAGATCGGGATCGTGTCGGGCGGTTGCGGCCTCGATTTCCTGTTCGAGTGCCGCGTGCTGGTGCTCGAGGCTGGCCAGCTCAGGTAGCCTGCTCATGGGTGCATCTCTCCCTTGCTCAGCTACGATGCAGTCATAGTGACATGGTACGCGCAGCAAGTCGATCAAGCCCTGCTGCTGCGGCGCAATAATCCACTGCGGCTGCGGCGGCAAAATGGCTTGCTTGCGGCCATGCAGCGCCGGCGCGATACTTCGCCGAAGGCCGCATGGCCTGCGGCATGACGGCGGGCAATGAACGCTGAGGAAAAACGGGAACTATTGGCCGAACTCGAGCGGCTCAAGCAGGAACACCGCGACCTCGACACGGCGATCGAGGCATTGCTGGCCGCGTCGACCTATGACCGTCTGCAGGTTCAGCGACTGAAGAAGCGCAAACTGCAGTTGCGCGACCGCATCACGCGGATCGACGATCAGTTGTTCCCGGATATCATTGCGTGACACGAGTTTGACCGCTCGTCCCCGCGAAGGAAATCTAAGCTAGGTTAGAGCGCCTTGATAAGATTGTCGGCGCTTGTGACCTCGGCCTTGCCGGCTTCGGGCTCCAAGTTGAGCACCTTTACGACGCCGTCTTCGACGAGCATCGAATATCGGCGCGAGCGCAGGCCGCCCAATCCGCTCGTGGCGTCGAATTCAAGGCCGGCTGCCTTGGCGAAGTCGGCATTATTGTCGGCGAGAAACAGCACGTTGTTGGAGGGACCGCTGCCGAGCACCTCGGACCAGTTGTGCATTACCCAGTGATCGTTCACCGCCGTCACGGCAATCGTATCCACATTCTTTGCGCGGATTTCAGCGGCCTGTTTCACATAACCCGGAACATGGTTCTTGTGGCAGGTCGGCGTGAACGCGCCTGGTACGCCGACGAGCACCACGCGCTTTCCCTTGAAGATTTCATCGGTGGTTTGCGGCACCATCTTCCCATCCTGGATGGTGCGGAAAGTCGCTCCGGGAAGCCTGTCGCCAACCTTGATCATCTCGTCACCCCAATGCCCCGACGGCGGGGCGAAGTTCCATCCTAGCGGGACGCCGGATTTAGTCGAGCGGCGCCACGACCTCGATACTTTCTTCGCCCGATACCAATGTCAGTCGTAGATTCTTGACGGGTGGGATTGTGCCCCGCTCACCGAGAGCGATGACGAAGCGGGCGCGGCCATCCTTGTACGACTTGCGTTTTGGCAAAGGCGGCGACCAGCCGTTGGCCGGGTCCTCTGCAAAGAGATCGACAGACTTGCCGGCCGGAACGTCGACATCGACCGTGACGGCCGTGCCGCTGCGTTGAAGCGCCACCGCGGCAATGCGGGGCTGACCGCCGGTTCCGATTTCGGATTTCACCGGGAGCTGCGCCTCGGCGCGGTCCAGCAAAGGAGGCGATAGGCTGGCGCCGGGCGCGATATCGAGTGCCGCTTCGGCCGACGCCGGAATGCAAATCTTTTCGCAGATACCGAAGTCGACCCGCAGACGCAGGCCGACCGGCTTGGCGGGATCGCGCGGCGTGAGGTGCACTGGCAACAGGACGGAGTCCTTGTAGCCAATGGATTCAATGCCGTCCTCCAGTGCAATGCGCTGCGGGGCGGGCCAGAGAATTTCCGCGTTGGCGAGGTTCGTGGAGCGCGACCAGTCGAAGCGCGGCGGAATTCCGGCATCGCCGGCGTAACGCCAATAGGTGTGCCAGCCGTGTTCGAGCCGGATCTCCACACCCGCGCGAATCGGATCGGTGGGCGCAGCGGCGCCCGCTGCGATCAGGCGCACCTTTGCTTTACCCGCATCGCTCCATCTTGATTCGCCGGCCCACGCACTCACGCCGGCGGCGAGGAGGGCGGCGAAACCAAGCACGCCTGCAATGGCTCGGACGAGAGAATTCATGCTTTCACCTAGTCTGACGGGCATCGCCTACCCAATTACGTTCGCGTGATGCTTGCCGCGTTCCGGCCCGATTTTGCAACATCGCCCGACCGGGTTACACTTTCGCGATGAAGATCGGCGGCACCTCGCAGGAGACCGACCGGCGGCCGGGGTACCTCGACGGCCAGGTTCTGGTCGCCATGCCGACCATCCGCGACGAACGTTTCGCCCGCAGCGTCATCTACATCTGCGCCCATTCCGACGAAGGGGCGATGGGGATCGTCGTCAATCAGCCGGCGCAGAACATCAAGTTCCGCGACCTGCTCGTGCAGCTCGATGTCGTGCCGTCAGCCAACCTGATCCAGATTCCACCGCGTGCCGACACGGTGCGCGTGCTCAAGGGCGGGCCGGTGGAGACGGGCCGGGGCTTTGTGCTGCATTCGGCCGACTTCTTCATCGAGAATTCGACCCTGCCGATCGACGACGGCATCTGCCTCACCGCCACGCTCGACATCCTGAAAGCGATTGCGAACGGGCAGGGGCCGGAAAGCGCGGTGCTGGCGCTTGGCTATGCCGGCTGGGCGCCGGGCCAGCTCGAGAGCGAAATCCACGCCAACGGCTGGCTCAACTGCGAAGCGGACCCCGATCTGATCTTCGGGCGCGACGCGGACAGCAAATATTCGCTCGCCCTGCAGAAGATCGGGATCGATCCCGCGAAGCTGTCGTCGGAGTCGGGGCGCGCTTAACTGGCGCGCGCGCGGCGAAGCGCCGGCTCGGCCGGCGAAATCAGACGGCGGGCCTCGTCGGCCGTCATCGGCTCGCCAAACGCATAGCCCTGCGCGAATTCGCAACCGAGTTGATAGAGCTCGACCGCGTCCGAGTCGTTCTCCGCGCCTTCAGCAACCACTTCCATGCCGAGGTCATGGCCGAGCGCGATGATCGAGCGCAGGATGACAGGGCGTGCGCCGCGGCCCGATCCGCGCACGAATTGCTGGTCGATCTTGATGGTGTCGAAGGGGAAGCGCTGCAGGTAGGCAAGCGACGAGTAGCCGGTGCCGAAATCGTCCAGCGAAAGGCCGGCGCCGAGCTCGCGGATGCGCGTCAGCATCTGTGCGGCGAGCTCGGGGTTTTCCATTACCAGCGACTCGGTGAGCTCCAACTTGAGTGTGCCGGGCGCGAGCAGGTTGCGCGAAAGCACCGCCTTGATTTCCTGGATCAGGTCTTGTCGCAGCAATTGCCGGGACGAAACATTGACGCTCACGAACAACGGGCGCGGGCCGGTGGCGAGGCGTTGCCAGGCGACGAGCTGGCGCGCGGCGCGCTCGAGCACGAAGCGGCCGAGATCGGCGATGAGTCCGGTTTCTTCGGCGAGCGGGATGAATTCGGACGGTCCCAGGCGGCCGAGGCGCGGGTGATTCCAGCGCAGCAGGGCTTCGAAGCCAGCGATCGCGCGGTCCTCGAGACGCACGATCGGCTGGTAGTAGATTGCGATTTCGTCGCGCTCGATCGAGCGGCGCAGATCGGATTCGAGCGTGAGCGCGTCGATCTTGGCCGAGCGCATGGTCGGCTTGAAGACCTCAATGCGGTCCGCGCCGTGCTGCTTGGCGTGATACATCGCAAGCTCTGCATCCTTCAGCAGCTCGCCGCGATTGCGGTTCTGTCCGTCATAGAGAACGAGGCCGATGGAGGCGGTGAGGAAAATCTGCCGCGCGCCGAAGCCGATGGGTGCGCGCAAGGAGCGGCGGATCGTGTCGGCGAAGGCCGTAATGCGTTCCGGCTCGCGCTCCGAAAGCAGGATCATGCCGAACTGGTCGCCGGAGATACGCGCGAGCGTGTCCTGCGGCTTGAGCAGGCGGCTCAGGCGGCGCGCGATAGTGAGGAGGATCGAGTCGCCGACCGCCATGCCGACGCTCGAATTGACCTGCTTGAAGCGGTCGAGGTCGATGATGATGAGCGTCGGGCGCAACTGCTCGTCGGCCTTGCCGAGTGCGATCGCGGCATCAAGGCGGTCGAGGAAGAGTTCGCGGTTCGGCAGGCTAGTGAGATTGTCGTGCACGGCATCGTGCAGCAGGCGCTCTTCGGCAATCTTGCTGTCGGTGATGTCGGTCAGCGTGCCGACGACGCGCAGCACTTCGCCGTCGGTGCCGACCACCGGCCGCGCGCGCAGCTTGAACCAGAGATAGTGGCCGTCTTCGGCGCGCAGGCGGAATTCCTGCACGATGCGGCCGCGGCGCTGCTCCAGCACGCTGTCGAGCGCGAGCTTGAAGCGGTCGCGGTCGGCATTGTGCAGAAACTCGACCCATCCGGCGGCGGCGGTTTCCAGCACGCCGCGCTTGAGGCCGAGGGTCTGTTCGGCTTCGTGGCTGGTGAAAATCTGGTCGCGTACCACGTCCCAGTCCCAGACGATGTCGCTGGCGCCGGTGAGCGCGAGCGCGCGGCGTTCGAGGTCGTTGACGATGCCTTCTGCGCCCGCGCCTGCGAAGGCGTGCTGCATGACGGTGAAGCCGATGAGCATGACGATCAGCTCAAGACCGCCGAGCAGGGCCGGGGCGACCAGGTCGTTCGTGAAGACGCCGGCGACCGTGAGGCCGGTCGCAAGCACCCAGACGGTGAGCAGGAACCAGGTCGGGATCAGCAGGACCGCGCGGTCGAAGCCGTGGGTCGAGAGATAGACGACGAGGCCGAAGCCGACGAGCGCGACCGCCAGCAGCGACAGACGCGCGATGCCGGCCGCTATTGGCGGGTCGATGAGCGCCACCATGACGAGCAGCGCCAGAAATGCGAGCCAACCCGCCGCGACGTGGGAGTAGCGTACGTTCCAGCGCCCGAGATTGAGATAGGCGAAGAGGAAGACGATGAGCGTCGCGGCCAGGATCGCTTCGCCCGACGCGCGTGCGAACTGCTGGGTCGCGGGCGAGAGCGCGAAAATCTTGGTCCAGAAATTGAACTCGATGCCGATATAGGCCAGCACCGCCCAGGCGAGTGCCGCGGCCGCCGGAAACATGATCGAGCCCTTCACCACGAACAGAATGGTGAGGAACATCGCGAGCAGGCCGGCGATGCCGATGACGATGCCGTTATAGAGCGTGAAGCTGTTGACCTTGCCAGTATAGGCGGCGGGTTCCCACAGATAGAGTTGCGGGATGTGTTGCGTCGCGAGTTCGATCACGAGCGTGACGGTGGTGCCCGGGTCGAGCGTGACGAGATAGACGTCGGCGTCGGTCGCCGTCTGCTGCTCGGGGCGGAATCCCTGGCTCGGGGTGATCGAAACAATGCGGACACTGCCGAGGTCGGGCCAGAAAATGCCGGAGTCGACCATCTGGTAGTGCGGCGCGACGATCAGGCGGTCGACCTGCTCATCGGAATTGTTGGCGAGCGCGAAGACGACCCAGTTCGTGACGCCACGCGGCTCGCGGGCGCGAACCTCGATGCGGCGCACGATGCCGTCGGAGCCGGGGGCGGTCGAAACCTGGAGGCGGTCGGTGTCGGTCTGGTGGCGTTCGGCGGCGGGTAGAAGATCGATCGCGGCCGTGCCCTGCCGTACCTGCACGGCCTCAAGCGCATAAGCGGGCGCGAGGCCGAGACAGACGGCAGCCAGCGTCAGAAACGCGGCGAGGCGACTTAGACGCAAAACAATCCTCCGGCTCGTCCCGCTGGGCGCCGTTCCGGGAACAGCTAGCGGCGGGTTGCGGCGTCGGCAAGGCGGACGCCCGGCGCGACAATTGATCCTAATTCATTTCCCCGCCCGGCGGACCGGGCAGGACCGGGCTCAGGCCGCGACTTCCAGCATGATTTTGCCGATGTGGAGGCTCGTTTCCATACGGGCATGGGCATCGGAAGCCTTGGCGAGCGAGAAAGTGGAATCGATGACCGGGCGCACCTTGCCGGCTTCCAGCAGCGGCCAGACTTTCGCCTGGAGCGCACCCGCGATGGCGGCTTTGTCGGCGACCGGGCGGGCGCGGAGCGTCGAGCCGGTGTGGGTCAGGCGCTTCAGCATCAGGCGGCGTAGGTCGACCGTGACTTTGGTGCCTTTTTGCGTCGCGATCTGTACGATACGGCCCTCAACGGCCGCTGCGTCGAAATTGCGATCGACGTAATCGCCGCCGATCATGTCGAGGATCAGGTCGACGCCCTTCTTGGCCGTCGCTTCCTTCACGACCGCGACGAAGTCTTCCTTGTTGTAGTCGATCGCGACATCGGCGCCGAGCTTCTTGCAGGCTTCGCACTTGTCGGCGGAGCCCGCGGTGATGAAGACCGTTGCGCCGAATTGCTTGGCGAGCATGATCGCCGTCGTGCCGATACCGCTCGATCCGCCATGGATGAGTATCGTCTCGCCAGATTTCAGCGCGCCGCGCTCGAACACATTGTGCCAGACGGTCATGAAGGTTTCGGGGAGGGCTGCGGCTTCGACGTAAGAGAAGGCCTGCGGGATCGACAGCGCGTTCGACTCATCGGTCACGCAGTATTCGGCGTAACCGCCGCCGGCGACGAGGGCGCAAACCTTGTCACCAACCTTCCAGCGCTTGACGTTGCCGCCGGCCGCAACGACGTCGCCCGCGATCTCAAGGCCCGGAATGTCCGGTGCGCCGGGGGGCGGCGGGTAGTGCCCCTTGCGCTGCATGACGTCGGGCCGGTTCACGCCAGCCGCCTTCACGCGCACGAGCAGTTCGGTCGGTCCCGGCCGCGGAACCGGGCGCTCTTCCGGCGCGAGCGCTTCGGGACCGCCGGGTGTCTTGATGCCAATGGCGGTCATGCGGTCGGGAAGCGGGGCCATCTAGGGAACTCCGGGCGGCTGGGGAGGCACTCTCCTACGATTCCGCGGCGCGCATGACAACGGCAGGCCCTGTCCGCTAGTTTTGACGACGAGGGAGAGAGGAATGGAAGAAGAAGCGCTGCGGCCGAAGAAAAAGGCCCATGAACTGGGCGAGGATCTTTCGCTGCTCTCGGTCGGGGAACTGCGCGAGCGCGTTGAGGCGTTGCAGGCCGAAATTGCCCGGCTTGAAGCGGCGATCAACTCGAAAGAGGCATCGAAAACCGCCGCCGACACCTTCTTCAAGCGCTAAATCTGTCCCGATTCGGCGCAAAACAGGCGTCCGCGGCTGCGCCAGAACGATTAACCAAGAGTTAAGGTTTCCGCCTCATTATCGGAGTGTCCAATGTTTTGGACGCTGAGTGGCTCCTGTCCACTCGATTTGACGCCTCCCTGTGAAAACCTTGAGCCGCCCCTTGGGCGGCTCTTTTTTGTTGCGCTCGAGGCGCTTTTTCGCCGTCCTCGCGCGCTAACGCTATGCGCAAGGGAGGCTTGCGCTGTTTCGCTCGGCGTTTCATTCTTGCCAAATCCTCTACGTTTTCGTCGGTATCGTAGCGTCTGCGTTCGGAGTTGTTCATGTCCGGTGCGTCCAAGAGCCCGCACGATCCCGTGCAGCTCGCCCAGCGTATGGCGGCGGGTGAGGCGTTCGGAATTCTGTTCCGCGAAGGCATGACGCTCGTTGAATCGGCGGCCGCCTACCTCGACGGTCCGGGCCGCGACGAGGCGAAGAAGTTGTCCCGCTCCGCTGCGCTCGCTTACGCGACCGAGTCGATGCGTCTCACGACGCGCCTGATGCAGATCGCGTCGTGGCTGCTACTGCAGCGGGCGGTGAATGAAGGCGAGCTCACGTCGGAGCAGGCTCGCACCGAGAAGACCAAGGTCAAGCTCTCATCCTACGACGCGCCGCACGAAGAGACTCTCTCTGCGCTGCCGTTTCGGCTGCGCGCGCTGATCGACCAGTCGCGCTATCTGCACGAGCGCGTCGTGCGGCTCGATGCGCTGCTTTACGAGAAGAACGCGAAGACTGCGGACGATACGGGCAACCCCGTCGAGCGCCAGATCGGACTCCTCAAGGCCGCCTTCGGCGATCGCTGACGTTTTCCCGCGCATAAGCGCAAGAAAAAAGCCCTCGCAAGGCGAGGGCTTTTTCTTTGTTCATTCGGGTGGGCGTATCAGCTCTTGCCGATATTGCCGCCGAACCGCTTCTGGAAGCGCGACAGGCGACCGCCGCGGTCCATGAGCTGCTGCTGACCGCCGGTCCAGGCCGGGTGCGACTTCGGGTCGATGTCGAGCTTCAGGACCTCGCCCGGCTTGCCGTAGGTCGAACGCGTCGTGTATTCGGTGCCGTCGGTCTGGACGACCTTGATTTCATGATAGTCGGGATGGATGTCGGGCTTCATGGCTCAGTGATCCTCAAATTCGCGCGCTTCATACAGGAGTGGGGAATTTGACTCAAGCCGAGCCCGTTAAGGCCCCTGAAAGGGGCCTCGAAGCCGCTCCGGCGACGGGGCGGGCGGATCGCCGCAGCCTGAAGCCGCTGATTGCGCTGGTTCCCTACGTGTTGCGCTACCGGGGCCGGATCGCGGCTGCAATTGCCGCCCTCGTCGTGGCCGCGCTCGCGACGCTCGCCGTGCCGCTCGCCGTCCGCCGCATGATCGATTTCGGCTTCGGCGCCGAGAACGCGCAATTCATCGACCAGTATTTTGCGATGATGCTGGTGGTGGCGGCTGTCCTCGCAGGCTCGAGCGCGCTTCGTTACTACCTCGTCATCACGCTCGGCGAGCGCGTCGTCGCCGACCTGCGCGACGCGGTTTTCGCGCACTTGCTCAAGCTATCACCGCGCTTCTTCGATTCCCAGCGCGTGGGTGAAATCGGCTCGCGGCTCACCGCCGACACGACGCAAATCAAGTCGGCGTTCGGGGCGTCGGCCTCGATTGCGCTGCGCAACATCGTGCTCTTCATCGGCGCGGCGATCATGATGGTGATCACGAGCCCCTGGCTCTCGGGCCTTGTGCTCGGCGTCATTCCGGCGATTGTCCTGCCGCTCGTGGCCTTCGGCCGGTCCGTAACGCGCCGCTCGCGCGATGCGCAGGACACGCTGGCCGACGCGTCCGCCTTCGCGGTCGAAGCCATCAGCTCGGTCCGCACGCTGCAAGCCTTCACGGCGGAGGACGAAACGCGCTCGCGTTTCTTCGCATCAGTTGAGCGCGCGTTCGAGGCGGCGCGCGCTTCGACCAAAGCGCGTGCGTGGCTGACGGCGGCCATCATCTTTCTCGTGTTCGCGAGCGTGGTCGGAATCCTATGGGTCGGCGCGCAGGGTGTGCTGTCCGGCGACATGACCGCCGGCACGCTTGGCCAGTTCGTGCTCTACGCGGTGTTCGCGGCGGGAGCGCTGAGCGAGCTCTCGCAGGTCTGGGGTGAGATCGCGCAGGCGGCGGGCGCTGCCGGCCGGATCGCGGAAATTCTGAAGGTCGAGCCCGACATCAGGGCGCCGGCGCGGCCGGCGACGCTGCCCGAGCGGGCGCGCGGCGAGATTCGCTTCGAGCGTGTGAGCTTCGCTTATCCGCGCAACGGGGACGGGCGAGTGTTGGAGAACATCACCTTCAATGTCGCGCCCGGCGAACGGGTCGCGATCGTCGGACCTTCGGGGGCCGGGAAAAGCACGATCTTCCATCTCCTGCTGCGCTACTACGATCTGCATGCGGGCCGAATCCTGCTCGACGGCGTCGATGTAGCAAGCGCCGATCCGCGTGCGGTTCGCGAGCGCATCGCGTTGGTGCCGCAGGACGTTGCGATCTTTGCGGCGAGTGTGCGCGACAACATCCGGCTCGGGCGGATCGGTGCGAGCGATGCCGAGATCGAGCGCGCGGGCGAGCTGGCGCTTGTCGACGAGTTTGTGCGGCGATTGCAGCAGGGCTACGACACGCCGCTCGGCGAGCGCGGGGTCACGCTCTCCGGCGGTCAGCGGCAGCGTATCGCGATTGCACGTGCGATCCTGCGCGACGCCAAGGTCATGCTGCTCGACGAGGCAACGTCTTCGCTCGACGCTGAAAGCGAGATGCTCGTGCAGGAAGCGCTCGAACATTCCATGGAAGGCCGCACGTCGATTGTGATCGCGCACCGGCTCGCGACGGTGCTCGGCGCGGACCGCATCGTCGTGCTCGACCGCGGGCGGATCGTGGAAGAGGGGACGCATGCGAGCCTCGTCTCGGCGGGCGGGCTCTATGCGCGGCTCGCGGAATTGCAGTTCGGCGCGGTGGCCGTCTAACCCGGTCATGCCCGCGCTCCCAGTCAAGCTTGCGCCGACTGGGTAAACTTGTCTGCCCGGGCATCCACGTCTTTGGTCGTGCGGTTTGCAAAAACGTGGATGGCCGGGACAAGCCCGGCCATGACGAGTCAGGGCCTCCACTCATACAGATACGTCGCGGCGCCCGAGTGCTTGTTCACGCCTTCACCTGTGCGCGTGAAGCCTTCGCGCTCGTAGAAGCGCACCGCGCGGCCGTTCACCTGATTGACGTCGAGACGCACAAACGAAGGCGAAATGCGTTTCGCTTCATCCATCAGTGCTGAGGCGACATCCGTGCCCCAATGCGCGGGATCGACCGCGAACTGGTCGAGCCAGCCGGTTTTCGGGTCGATGACGACGAAGCCCGTCAGTGCGTCGCCGCTCTCCGCCACCACGATCTCGTTGTTCGGCACGAGGTCGTTCTGCCAGCGCGCCCGCCACCATTCGAGGCGCTTGGCAAAGGCGATCTCGGGCAGCGCCGCCTGCCAGGCAAGCATCCAGAGCTCGACGGAAGACTCGAAATCCTCGGGTCGATAGGGGCGGAGAATCATGCCCATAATTTTACTCGTCATCCCGGGCGCGCGCGCCAGCGCGAGACCCGGGATCGTTCAAAGACAATCTGAAGACGATCCCGGATCGCCCGCTGCGCGGGCGTCCGGGATGACGGAGGGTCAGCGCTCCGTGAGCTTCAGCTCGATGCGGCGGTTGCGGCTGAAGGCTTCGTCGGTGGTGCCGGTGTCGAGCGGCTGGTGTTCGCCGAAGCCCGCGGCCACAAGTCGGTCAGGCTTGAGCCCGCGACTGACGAGATACTGCACGACCGAAATCGCGCGCGCCGCCGAAAGCTCCCAGTTCGACGGAAACTGTGCGGTGGCAATCGGCCGGGTGTCGGTGTGGCCGTCCACGCGCAGAACCCACGGAATGTCAGAGGGAATCTGCTTTTCAAGATCCAGAAGGGCAGCCGCGAGTTTGTCGAGTTCCGGCCGCGCCTCGGCGCGGAGGGCGGCCGAGCCGCGGTCGAAAAAGACTTCCGACTGAAATACGAAACGGTCGCCGACGATGCGGATTTCCGGGCGATTGCCGAGGATCTGGCGGAGCCGTCCGAAGAACTCGGAGCGATAGCGCTGCAATTCCTGCACGCGCTGGGCGAGCGCCACGTTCAGCCGCTGACCGAGATCGGTGATCTTGGCCTGGCTCTCGCGTTCGCGCTTTTCGGAGACTTCGAGCGCGCCTTCGATGGCGGAAAGCTGGCGGCGGAGTGCGGCGATCTGCTGATTGAGCAGCGCGATCTGCGACACTTGCTGCGTTGAAAGCTGGCGCTCGGCTTCGAGCTCGGAGGCGAGCGCCTTGACATCGGTGCCGCCGCCGGCGCCGCGCAGCTTGTCGCGTTCGGATTCCGCGCCGCGGAGGTTTGCGCGCAGCGAGGCGATCTGCTCCTCGAGCGAGCCGGTATTCGCCCGTTCGAGCGCCAGCACTTCGGACAACTGGCGGATCTGTGCCGTCAGCCGGTTCAGCACGTTCTCCTTGCCGGTGATCTCCTGGCTCAGGAAGAACTGAGCCAATACGAAGACCGACAGGAGAAAAACGAACACAAGCAAGAGCGTCGAGAGTGCGTCGACGAAACCAGGCCAATAGTTGATGACGCGATCCGAGCTCCGCGAACGACCGATGGGCATATCAGGCCCGCTCGCCGGCCTGCGTGCGGGCCAGGCGTTTCAATAACTCGCGAATGTCATTCTGCTGGTCGGCCTGCGCCTCGACCCAGTCGCGCAGCATCTGCTGCTCGTTGCGCATATG
>JAICQA010000288.1 GCA_025929595.1 Xanthobacteraceae bacterium | reverse complement strand
GAATTCATGCGGATCACACGGTCGCAGCGCCGCGCGAGCGCCGGATCGTGCGTGACGATCACGAGTGTCGAGCGCCGCTCTTCACGCTTTGCGAACAGGAGATCCATGATCTCCTTGCCGGTCGCCTCGTCGAGATTGCCGGTGGGCTCGTCCGCGAGCAGGATCGACGGACCGGGCGCGAGCGCTCGCGCCAACGCCACGCGCTGCTGCTCGCCGCCGGAAAGCTGCGCCGGATAATGATGCACGCGGTCGCCGAGCCCGACGCTCGCAAGCTCTGCCTGCGCGAATTCTAGCGCGTTTTCGCGGCCCGCGAGCTCGAGCGGAATTGCGACGTTCTCGAGCGCGGTCATCGTGGGAATGAGATGGAAGGACTGAAAGACGATACCGACCGCGCGTCCGCGAAAGCGCGCCAAAGCATCTTCGCCAAGCCTCGTCAGGTCTTCGCCGGCGACGGCGACCTCGCCCGCATTTGCGCGTTCAAGGCCCGCCATCACCATGAGCAGCGTCGATTTGCCCGAGCCCGACGGACCCACGAGCCCGACCGCCTCGCCGCGCTCGATCTGCAGCGACACTTGCTTCAGAATGTGCACGCGCGCTGCGCCCGAGCCGAGCGAAAGATCGGCGTCGCGGATGCGAATGGCAGGCTGATTGAGACGGCTCGCGGCGGGAGGAGTGGCCATTCGTCGGGTCCGCAATTAGATGTAGCGCTATGACCGGCTCTGCCAGAATTGCGGCACTGTCGCGACGGGTCGTTGTCCTGTCCGTCCTTGCCATGTGGGCGTCCGCTTTGCCAACGGCAATGGCGGCCGAGCCGCTGCGCATTGTCGCCTTCGGCGATAGCCTGACGGCGGGATTGGGCCTCTCCGAAAAAGACGCCTTCCCGGTCAAGCTTGAGGCCGCGCTCAAGGCCAAGGGCCATGACGTGGAAGTGATCAATGCCGGCGTCTCGGGCGACACGGCGAGCGGTGGCCTTGCGCGCCTCGACTGGTCGGTGCCGGACAAGGTGGACGCCGTGATCCTCGAGCTTGGCGCGAACGACGCGCTCCGCGGCACGGAGCCCGCCGCCACCCGCAAGGCGCTGGACGACACGATCCGCCGATTGAAATCCCGCGACATTCCCGTGCTGCTCGCCGGCATGCAGGCCCCGCGCAACATGGGCCCCGACTATATCGCCGCCTTCGACCGCATTTATCCCGAGCTCGCCAGGGAACACGGGGTGCTCTTTTACCCTTTTTTCCTTGCTGGGGTCGCCGCCCAGTCCCAATTCAATCAGCGCGACGGCATTCATCCGACCGCCGACGGCGTCGATGTAATTGTGCGGGGAATTCTCCCCTACGTCGAAAAACTGATTGCAGAGGCGCGGGCGAATCGGAAGAATTAAGCCATGCCGCGACTGTTCACCGGCATCGAGATTCCGCAGGTCATTGCTCAGGGCCTGTCGACATTGCGCGGCGGGGTGCCCGGCGCGCGCTGGATCGATCCTGAAAACTACCACATGACGTTGCGGTTTATCGGCGACGTGGATGGCGCGACCGCCCGCGACGTGTTGCAGATCCTCGGCGGCGTGCGGCGCGCACCCTTCGACATCGTGCTCGACCGGCTCGACCAGTTCGGCGGCAAGAAGCCGCGTGCGGTCTTTGCAGGCGCGAGCCCCAACCCCGCGCTCGTCGAATTGCAGGCCGACCACGAGCGTCTGTTGCAGCGCATCGGCCTGCCACCCGAGCAGCGCAAATTCTCGCCGCATGTCACGCTCGCGCGCCTGCGCGACACCAGCGCGCATCAGGTGGCAGATTATCTCTCCAGCCGCGCCCTCTTCCGCTCGCCGCCATTTCCCGTTTCGCGCTTCGTATTATTTTCCTCGAAGTCTTCGACGGGCGGTGGGCCGTATGTTGTCGAAGCGGCCTATCCGCTGCTCGGCGAAAGGATGCGGCGTCATGCGTGAGAAACTGAGCGGTGATGCGCGCAAGGCCGCGCTCGAAAAACTATCCGGCTGGAGCGAAGTGCAGGGCCGCGACGCCATCGCAAAGAAGTTCGTGTTCAGGAATTTCAATGAGGCGTTCGGCTTCATGAGCCGCGCGGCGCTCATGGCCGAAAAACTCGACCACCATCCCGAGTGGTCGAACGTCTACAAGACCGTCGAAGTGACGCTCTCGACCCACGACTCCGGCGGCGTGACGGAACTCGACATCAAGCTCGCAGAAGCCATGAACCGCTACGCCGGCGGCTGAAAGCCTTGCGCCGGAGCCACAAGATCGCCATCTGTGGGCGGTGTCGTTGCGCCGGGAGTGACCGATGAGCGTCAACAAGCAGGCCGAGGATATCCGCCGCCTTTCGCGCGACCTGTGGCGCAAGCTGCGCGGCGCCGCCGCTCACGTGCCTTTCGCCGAGGATGCCGTCGCCGTCTATTACTGCGCGCTCGACCGCGCGACGCCGATCCATGTGCGCGGCGCGATCATGGCCGCGCTCGCCTACTTCGTCATGCCCGCCGACACGCTGCCGGATTTCATGCCGGTGCTGGGCTTCACCGACGACGCGGCGGTCCTCGCCGCCACGCTCAAGCTCGTCGCAATCCACGTGCGGGATGAACACCGGCGGGCCGCCCGCCGCGCGCTTGGGGAAACGGATACCGCGGCGCAGAACTAAATAGCGTCGCGACCCCTGTCCGCTCATTTCCGCGCAAGCGGGAATCCAGTCAATCCTGCGCTGCTTCTAATTCTGGGTCCCCGCTTTCGCGGCGACGAGCGGAAACTTAAGGCCTGAGGACGAACTTCCCCTTCACTTCGCGCCGCGCGATCGCTTCCAGCGCCTCGCGCGCCTGAGCGAGCTGAAACGTTCGGTCGATATGGGCGGAAATTTTGCCCTCGCTTGCCCATGTCAGCAGTTGCTGCGTGATCGCGCTGCCCCGCGCCGGGTCGCGCTGCACCATCGCGCCCCAGATCACGCCGACGATCGAGCAGCCGCGCAGCAGCACGTGATTCAGCGCGATCTTGGGAATTTCGCCGGCCGCGAAGCCGACCACAAGATAGCGGCCCTCCCAGGCGGTCGCGCGCACCGCCGCTTCGGCAAGCGGGCCGCCCACCGGATCGAATACGACATCGGCGCCCTTGTCGGCCGTGAGCTGACGCAGTCGCTCCTTCAGGTCTTCGCGCGAATAGTCGATGCCTTCGTCCGCACCATGCTGGCGCGCGAATTCGAGCTTCTCCGGCGAAGAAGCGCAGGCGATCACGCGCGCGCCCATCACCTTGCCAAGCTCGACCGCGGCAAGACCGACGCCGCCGGTGGCGCCAAGCACCGCGAGTGTCTCGCCGCGCTGCAATTTTGCGCGATCCTCCAGCGCATGCAGCGACGTGCCGTAGGTGACGAGCAGGCCGGCCGCCTTGTCGAAATCGAGCGGGTCGGGAATGAGCGAGAGCTGCCGCTCCGCGACGGCCAGCTTCTCGCGCGCGGCGCCGTAGCCGATCGCCCCGCACACCCGATCGCCGATCTTGAAGCGTTTCGCGCCCTCTCCCAGCGCCGAAACGACGCCCGCGAATTCCGAAGCCGGCGAGAAAGGCAGCGCTGGCTTCACCTGGTAGCGATTGGAGATGATGAGGAGATCGAAAAAATTGAGCCCTGCCGCCTTCACGTCGACGACGACTTCGCCGCGGCCCGGCACGGGATCGGGCAAATCCGCCAGTTCCAGCGCTTCCGGCGGTCCATGCCGCACACACAGCAAAGCCTTCATGATCGCGTCCTTTCGGGCGGATTGCGGAGGCGGGCTGTTTGCGTCATTTTTTGCGGAACGTCCACGGGCGAGG